>NZ_JANSJI010000088.1:0-1954 GCF_047462475.1 Synechococcus sp. H55.11 | reverse complement strand
CCCACTGGGAGAGGGGCCAGGGGTGAGGGAAGTTGGATCCCCCCGAAGGGGAACCAGTGCCTGAGCAGGTCATAGACCAGCTCGATCGTGAACTGTTTCCAATTTCTAGGGATCCCCCCGAAGGGGAACCGACTTATCACCCAGACAATATCCTGGGGAAAGGAATCAAAGTTTCCAATTTCTAGGGATCCCCCCGAAGGGGAACCTACAAGTAGGGCATTGTTGGCGAGAAGGGCAAAGGTGTTTCCAATTTCTAGGGATCCCCCCGAAGGGGAACCCTCTTGAGCACTTTGAGCTAGAGGAGGGGGTAACCGTGTTTCCAATTTCTAGGGATCCCCCCGAAGGGGAACCGCCTTGGACGCCGAGGCCGGCTTGGGCACCGGGGCTGTTTCCAATTTCTAGGGATCCCCCCGAAGGGGAACCAATACATTGGCAAAATTTTGGACTGTGCCAAAGAACTTGTGGTTTCCAATTTCTAGGGATCCCCCCGAAGGGGAACCCTAAACCCATCTACCACCCCTGGACCGCCAAGGCAGTGTTTCCAATTTCTAGGGATCCCCCCGAAGGGAAACCTTCAAGACCTTGAGCTTCAAGAAGTTTTTGTCGAGGCTGTGTTTCCAATTTCTAGGGATCCCCCCGAAGGGGAACAATAAGTACGGACTAATCAACCAGAGAAAATTGAGTTTCCAATTTCTAGGGATCCCCCCGAAGGGGAACTGTAGAACTCGTTGGCCACCGCAGACAAGGCCCCGAAGTTTCCAATTTCTAGGGATCCCCCCGAAGGGGAACATATCGTTGAAATTCAAGCTCTGCTCAACGAGTTGGTTGGTTTCCAATTTCTAGGGATCCCCCCGAAGGGGAACCAGAAGAAGAATTAAAATTAACTCCGGAAAACAAATAAACTAGGTTTCCAATTTCTAGGGATCCCCCCGAAGGGGAACCCTGTGCATGCCGCCGCGACACGGCAAGACCCAGCTGGTGTTTCCAATTTCTAGGGATCCCCCCGAAGGGGAACCCACGAGTTTGTGCCGCCAGATCCCCCCTACAAACGAGGTTTCCAATTTCTAGGGATCCCCCCGAAGGGGAACCACCGACACCAGCCCTTCTTGGTCATTTAGGTAGGACTGGTTTCCAATTTCTAGGGATCCCCCCGAAGGGGAACGCCAAACTGAGTGCCCTACCGCTAATCCCACCTACATGTGGGTTTCCAATTTCTAGGGATCCCCCCGAAGGGGAACTTTGGATATGCGCTGCCTAGGGTTGCGCCAGTCTATCCTTTGTTTCCAATTTCTAGGGATCCCCCCGAAGGGGAACTTCCAGGCGTACTGGCACCCGGCGGACTGGTTCGAGCCGTTTCCAATTTCTAGGGATCCCCCCGAAGGGGAACAAAGGATGGGAGATGGCAGACAAGCTCAGTGATGAATGTTTCCAATTTCTAGGGATCCCCCCGAAGGGGAACATTTGGTCGAAGTCAGCGTCTTCGACGAAACCGACTGTTTCCAATTTCTAGGGATCCCCCCGAAGGGGAACAACTGACGGCGGTTCAGCGTGAGCAAATTAAAGCGGCGTTTCCAATTTCTAGGGATCCCCCCGAAGGGGAACCGTTGACACCTAGCCTATATTCTAGTTGCCCTAGATAGTTTCCAATTTCTAGGGATCCCCCCGAAGGGGAACCACTGAGCATATTCTTGTTCTGGCTTTTTGCCTCATAGTTTCCAATTTCTAGGGATCCCCCCGAAGGGGAACTACTATTGTTGGGCTTAACAACTGCTACCTTGTTGAGGTAGTGTTTCCAATTTCTAGGGATCCCCCCGAAGGGGAACATGCCGCAATTCCTGAATGTTGCCACAAGCTTCCAGTCTTGCGTTTCCAATTTCTAGGGATCCCCCCGAAGGGGAACGGTCGAATCTGGCGTCGTCCAAGACGACGACTTTGAGTTTCCAATTTCTAGGGA
>NZ_JANSJI010000087.1:0-1954 GCF_047462475.1 Synechococcus sp. H55.11 | reverse complement strand
CCGTGGCCCCCACGATCTCGCCCAACCTCACACCCATCACCTTCCGCCCTGGGCCAGACTTTGCTCCCATCACGCCGCCACCCATTCAGCCTGACCTGCCGGATCCACCCAGTCTACGGCCAGCTCCAGATGGGCAATTCAACCTTTTGCCCTCTACCCCGGAAAACCCTGTTGCGATTAACCCAGTGGGATCCGCTTTTGTAACAGTTACCTTGAGCGGCTTGTTGGTGCCAGGGGTCATTGCCAGCGTAGAGCTGCAGTTTTTCAACATCAGCCGCGGCACAGATATTACCAGCATTTTCTTGCCGACAGCCATCGAGCAGTTTAGGAATACGCTCATAGGCCGAGGCAACAGCTACGCCGACCGAACCGACGGGATCACCCTCACCAATGGCTTTACCTTCCCGGCTGATCCGGCGGCCTACAATGCCAACGTTGTTGCCGGAGAAAGGATTTTGGTGATCCTGGTCATTCGCGATTCGTTTGGCCAAGCCCTAAGATTAGAGGCACGCGCTCAGGCTAGCTAGCGTGAAGCTGGCTAAGGGCAGTGTTTAACTGCTGCGAGAGATTTAAGGTCAGGAGGATGAGGGAATGAAAACCGGAAAGCTGGCTGGGGTTTTGGCTTGCCTCTGTGTTGGTTTGCTGACGGCTTGCCAACAGGCGAAGGATAAGAATGCAACCAGCTTTATACCTGGGCCGATCTTTCCTGTGCAAAACCCAAGTGTAGAACCCGGCGGAACTGGCGTGGGAGTGCCGGCTACTCCTCCCGTTGGAGCTGCTCCCCCAACCCAGCCCAGCCCTCTCGTGCCCCCTCCCGTCTCGGCGCCGACGATCCCGCCCTTGCCCAGCCCCAACCCTTCTCCCAGCATTGTTGGGTTGCCTCCGGCCCCCTTTGCTGCTCCAACCTTTACCAAAGAGTTTAGCCCTAACACAGCAACAACAGGCGGCACTGTAGCCGTTATCTTTACCATCACCAACAATGCTCCTGTACCTTTGTCTGGACTTAACTTTGTAGATGCTTTGCCAGGTGGTTTGCGAATTACTGAAGTGAAGGTAGTTACTTTAAATACGTGCGGTGGCACGCTCACGGCAAACCCCAGCATTCCTTTCAATCCTGTCCCTCCACCACAACCAGCAATTCCTTCAACCACGATTGCCCTTCAAGGTGGAACTCTGGCTCCGAATTCCTCCTGCGTGGTTTCTGTATCTGTGGAACAGATCAATCCAGTGATGGCAACTTACATAAATCCCCCAGTTACTCTCTTCAGCAGTGGGGCGCCGCCAGTACCTTCTAACCAAGCTACTGTGACTTTCATTTAGGGTCGGTTGAGAATTCCCTCACCCCCGGCCCCTCTCCCAGGGGCCCAAGCGCTCCGCGCCGCTAGCGCGACCACCCCCGCCCCCTCACCCCCGACCCCTCTCCCAGGGGCCCTCACCCCCGCCCCCTCTCCCTGGGGGAGAGGGGAGCTAGGGATGGCGCTCCGTGGTGCTGCCGCGATCGCCCCCGGCTCCTGTTTAAAAGATGATTTGGGGTGGGAAGCTGTTTTGACACTCTCCCCGCCTAGAGGCGAGGAATTCTTACGTAGCCCAGAAACGGAGTCGCAAAGGTGCTGTCAAGACGCCGCTACACAGTTCCTTAAGGCAAGGCGCCAAAGTTCTGCTTACTTTTCTGTTCGCGTCAGCGGGACGGAGTCCTTGCAGGTTGGCTGAGACGTTGCTATCTCCTGGGCGTTTGTCACCGGTCGGGTTTTTCACCGTGGTAGGTGCTCGCCTGGGAACGGTGCACCTCATCGACAGACATACTGCCTGTGAGCACCGTTGGCAAGCATCTAAAGTTGCTTACGGGCTTTTCTTCCCCGCACTAAAGTGCGGAGCTACCAAGCTATCCCTCTATGTTGACCAAGCCGGCTGCCCAATCCAGCAGATGATTGACTGCTTCTGGGGTTTTGGCTTC
>NZ_JANSJI010000086.1:0-1957 GCF_047462475.1 Synechococcus sp. H55.11 | reverse complement strand
CCGCCGATTAAGCTAAACCGAGAGAGGACAAGGCTTTCCCAATCATGCTGACCGCGCAAATCACCTTGCTGGTCTATGGAGCACTGCTTCTAGTGGGCGGAGTAATTGGCTACGTGAAAGGCAAAAGCTCTAAGTCTTTCATCGCGGGACTGGTTGGGGCTGTACTCAGTGGAGTGAGCCACTGGCTGCTGGGGGTGGATCCCCGCTGGGGGCTGGGCCTAGGCTTGGGGACAACGGTGTTGGGATCTGTCGTCTTCGCCCTGCGCTATCGCAAAACCCGAAAGGTTATGCCCGCCGGCTTGATGGTGATCCTGAGTTTGGGAGCGGCTGTCCTCCTGGGATTGAGCCTTGCATCGGCCTAGGCGACTTCTGGTCACGCTGCTGGGTCAGAGTCGATTAAACATTCGATGTGGTCGATCTTCAGCTCTCGCCCCGAGCGAATCTCTTCCATCGGGGATCCACAGTGGGGGCAAGCGTAGCGACGGCCCATTTCTGGCTTGTACTCTTGGCCACAGGGATGGCAATAAGCAATCAGCGGTGTTTCCCGGATGATTAACTGGGATCCCTGCAGGAAAGTGCCCTGGGTTTGGGCAGCATAGGCAAATTGCAGGCTGGCCGGCTCCACGCAGGTAAACTGTCCCACCACCAGATGCACCCGGGCGATCTGGGGCTGCCCGGGCTGACTTTGCCACCAGTCGCGCAGCGTTTGGATCAAGGCGCGCGTCATGTCGGTTTCATGCATCCCCTACCTCCAGTCGCCGACCATTTCCGGTGTCGCCTCCGGGTGGATGTAGGCGGGCTTTTCCCGGCGCGGCAGTTGTCCGGATACCACCAAGTGGGCCAGCGTATCGCAAATCACTCGGGTGGCCATCAGGGCTGTGATGTCGCTGATATCGTAAGGGGGAGAAACTTCCACCACTTCTAGGCCACAGACGGGTGCTTCCCGGACAATGCGCTTGAGCAAGTAAAGGGCCTCCCGCGGCAGCAGCCCACCGGGTTCCGGCCAGCCGGTACCCGGCACAAAGCCGGCATCGATGCAGTCGATATCGAAGCTGATGTACACGCAATCGGTGCCGTCTAGGGCTTTTTCGAGGGCAAAATCGGCGGCTGCATCCAAGCCCATTTCGGTGATATCGGTAACGGTAAGGATATGAGTGGCCCGCTCCCGGCAGACCTTCACCCCTTGCCGGGGCACTTGCCAGCCGCCAATGCCCAGTTGCACGAGGTTGTGGGCAGGCGCATTGCGGATATTTGTGGCATGAAACCAAGGACAGGTGTGCATGCGCTCATCCAAGTCGGTTTCTTGGGTGTCCACGTGGCGGTCGAAGTGGATGATGCCCATTTTTTTGTCCCCCAGGTGCCGACAGATGCCGCGCACTGTGGGAAAGCCAATCGAGTGATCTCCGCCCAGGATAACGGGAAAAGCCCCAGACCCGAAAATATGAGCTACCCCTTTGGAGATTTGGTCGAAGGATTTTTCGTTGTTGGCCGGGATCGTAAAAATATCCCCGACATCGCAGAGGGTGATCTGCTCCCGCAAATCGACGCCAAACTCAAAGTTATAGGGTGTGTATAAAGCGGAAATGCGCCGGATCCCCTGCGGGCCAAAGCGGGTGCCGGGCCGATAGGTGGTGCCGGAATCGTGGGGTACGCCCACCACCGCCACATCGTATTCCCCAACCTTGCGCACATCCTCCAGGTATGGAGCCTTGAGAAAGGTATTGATGCCGGCATAGTGGGGCAATTCGCCCCGGGAAAAGGTGGGGATCGAGCGATCGCCGATACTGGCTGCCGCTTCTAGGCCAAACTCTAAGCCGCGACTCACCTCTTGCTGCCAGCCGGAGAGAGAAAGCCCCGCCTCCTTGGCCAGAGCGGCCTGGGCTTCGCTGGAAAAGTCGTTATTCGCGTTCGATTCGGTGGTCATAATGGGATCCCTCCTTTAGGTGGTGTATTCGGC
>NZ_JANSJI010000085.1:0-1965 GCF_047462475.1 Synechococcus sp. H55.11 | reverse complement strand
TCGTAGGGAAGGGAGCGCTGGAAGTCCTGCGCCGTCAGGTTGGCCAAGGCCTGGCGCACCGCAAGGTTGGGGGGATTGAAGTCCTGGAAGGCCTGCCACTGCTGTTCCAGCTTGTTCTGCTGGGCAGCGGTGTCTTCGCCGTTGAGGGTGCGAGCGAGCAGAACCACTTCGGCCAGCTTCTGCTCGGCAAAGCTGAGAACATTGCGCAAAGGCTCTGGCAGGTGGGTTTCCAGAGCAGCGTCGTGGGGCACAAACTGGAGCGAGCAAGAAGGCTGCACCCGCAGGTTGGGGGCTAGGGCTTGCAGCTCTTGCAGAGTGGCCAGAACGGCCTTGGGCTGGATCTGCCAGACGTTGCGCCCGTCCACTACCCCCGCCCCTAGGATCTTATCGGCGGGGAAGCCGTGGGCTCTGACCAGTTCCAGGTTGTGGCCGCGGGTGAAGTCGAGGCTGAGGCCGGCTAGCGGCAGCTCCACCACCCAGGGGTAAGTCTCCCCCAAGTCGTCAAAGTAGGTAACCAAGTGGACAGGGATCCCCAACCGAGCCAGCCGGCGGTAGGTCTGCTCCACCGCTTCCCGGAGACTGTCGCCTTCGCTCGTCACCAAGATGGGCTCATGGACTTGCACTTCCCGGATTCCCAGTCGCTGCAGCTCCTGCAGCAGCTCCTCGTAGAGAGGAAGCAGCTTCTCCAGATCTCCCCGCAACTTGCCAGAGCGCTGGCTTAGAGCAAGAAGGGTAACCGGACTGAGGAGGACGGGGCTGGTGCGGTTTCCTAGGATCCCTTGCGCCCGCCGCACTGTGGCCAGGAAGTCATCGAAATGGGCCTGAGGGATCGCGTCGGCCTCAATTTCCGGCACCAGGTAGTGGTAGTTGGTGTCGAACCACTTGGTCATTTCCAAGGCGGGCAGGCCCTCCCGTCCCCGCGCCATGGCAAAGTAGCGCTCCAGGCCTGATAAGCTCTGAAACCGGGAGGGAATCAGCCCCAGCCAGGTGGCCCAGTCCAAAACATGGTCGTAGAGGGTTTGATCTCCTACTGCAATGTGGTCGATGCCAGCCTGAAGCTGTACCCCCCAGACCTGTGCCTCCAGCTCCTGGAGCGTTGCTGACAAGGCCTCCGCCTCCAGGGTGCCGCTCCAAAAGGCTTCCAGCGCTTTCTTCAGCTCGCGGCGCTTGCCCATGCGGGCATAGCCGAGGGTTTGGGTTTCGATGGCCATAAGGTACTGTCTCCTGAACTGAATTCGGTAATTGAGGTTGCCGCCAGTTGGCTTTGTACAGCCGGTTGTCATCCAACCTAGGCAGCAAGAAATGGCCGCCGACATGCCTATCGGTGGGATCCCGGCGGAAGGTTTTCTCTAGGCCAGGAAACCTGCTGGAGCTGTCAAGGCGTTCCTCAACCTATCGGCTGGCCCACTCGGCACAGGAGGGTGCTTAGAGGACTCTTTTGCGCAACCAAAGCAAGAAAACGTCCTCCAAGAGTTAGCTGCCCCTGAGCCAACTGCTTAGCTCTCTTGTCCGCGCTTTTGACTTAGTGCCTACGATCCAAGAGCGTCGAAAATCCGTAAGCAGGCCGATGAAAAAACTTCGGGACGGGAACGGGCCAACGTCAAAATGGGAAGCATATCTGTACCTCGCAGATATGGTGAACTGGGGAAAAACCGCCGGCGGGCATTCTGACTTGCTCAGTTTTGGAGGGGCGGGCTTGCGTCGTCAAGGGCTTTTGCAACAACAACTAGGGATCCCCGATCCAAAACCGGCTCACAGCTGCGGGACAGCGGCAGATTCTCACTGCACTTTCCCCGTTGCCTCTGACGGCTGATCCCCGTCAGAACCGGCAGTAGACTACATCCTACCACCAGCTTGGAGGAGCTAGTAGCTACTCACTTAGACGGGACTGGGCGGATTTGAACCGCCGACCTAGCGCTTAGGAGGCGCTTGCTCTATCCATCTGAGCTACAGCCCCAGACAAAG
>NZ_JANSJI010000084.1:28749-72514 GCF_047462475.1 Synechococcus sp. H55.11 | reverse complement strand
CCCGCACACCACCCCCCCAGCGCGCGCGGCCGGGCGGCGAGGCCCGCCACCCGGGCCGGGGGGGGCTGGGGTGGGTGGCGATGTGGGCGTGGGTTCGGGTTGAGGATGGTCTTGAGGGTTCTCCCGAACCGGATCAGGATCATCTTCAAACACTGGCTCACCATCCCGCAGCAGCCAGTCCAGCAGTGGATCTGGGCCGGCCTCCCGCTCATCGGTGTCAGAGGGCAAAGGAACAGCAGGCGGTCTCTCAATGTCTGTACCCGGATTCAAAAGCAGACGCAGGCCCCAAAAAGTGCTCCCGGCAATGGCGGCAAAAAGAGCTATCCCTCCCCAGAGGGGGATCTGCCTGTCCCTGGAGTCCGGCTGGGCGCCTTCCCAATCATCGATGGCTGCCAGGGTGCGCTCGGAAAACGGCGAGGTTGTTGGAGGGGGCGTGAGGGAAGATCCGGCGCTGTTGTGGGATTGCAGGGATCTCTCCAATTGGTCGCTGAGGAGCCTCATGGTCTGGGGCCGCTGGCCGGGGTCTTTGGCCAGACAAGCAAGCACCACTTCCTCCAGCGCCGGCGGGATCTCATGAGGCAACTGGGAGCGGTCGAAGGGCCGAGGCTGTTGGTAATTGTGGGCCTCGTACCAACCGGGAAAAGAATCGGTCTTGGGCTGTAGGGGGTGTTGCCCGGTCAGCATGCGGTAGAGCACCACGCCGAATGAGTAGATGTCGGAGCGGGGATCCAATTCCTCGCCGCGCACCTGCTCGGGAGAGGCGTAGCGCACCGTCCCCAAAAAGCCGGTGGTTTGGGTGCCGAGGGCCAAAGAAACGTCGCTCAGCAACTTGGCGATGCCAAAATCCAGGATCTTGACCGTCTCTCCCAGGGTCTCATCTTTCAAAACAAAGAGATTGCTGGGCTTGATGTCGCGATGGATCACTCCTTTGATGAGGTGGCCATCTTGCTCGGTCTCCAAATTGTGGGCATAGTAGAGACCGGCACACACTTGGCGGGCGATCTTCACCACCTGCTGAGGGGGCAGCAGCGGGTGCTTGAGCATCAGTTCTCCCAAGCTGCGCCCCGTCAGGTATTCCATCACCAAATAAGGTTGGTTGTTCTCCAGACCGTAATCCAGCACCTTGACAATGGCCGGGTGCTCCCCCAGCAGGGTACTGATGCGAATTTCCTGCTGAAAGCGCTTGAGCAAGTGACGGCAGGTGTTTTCATCGCCTGCCAAGTTTTGGTGCAACAGCTTCACCGCCACCGGACGATTGAACAGGCGGGTATCCACAGCCTTGAACACCTGCCCCATGCCCCCTGCCGCAATGTTCTGAACCAGTTGATAGCGCTGACCGATCACTTTTCCAGGAGCAAGCTGGTTCATAAGCGGCCCAAGAGCATGTACCCTCCGATTTTAATGTGTGTTTCTCGAAAGTTTCTCTCGCCTCTTTGCGGGCGCCACCGCCAGGCTGTCTTCATTCCCAGCGTGTTCTTGATATATCTTGATATATTTTGAATGCTTGTTAAACGCCCTGGCGGAGATTGAAGACTGGACGAAGGCTGTGGGCCATGGAGAGCTATCTGGATCTGGATGAATCTGATAAACTCAGGCGGGCGCTTTGCCGAGTCTGCGGGTTGCTGTCTGTCGGGTATCTATGCTGGCTAACTGGCTGCCAATTTCAGGGATCCCTCTGGCCATGCTCGGCCCGGTGAAAAACCCGGTTCTGGTGTTCCTGATCATCCTGACGATCATGCTGGTGGCGCCGTTGCTGTTTGAGCGGCTGCGCCTGCCGGGGATCATCGGCCTGATCCTGGCCGGCTTGGTGGTGGGGCCCTACGGCTTGGGCATCTTGCAGCGGGATGAGACCATCGTCCTGCTGGGCACCGTGGGGCTGCTGTTTCTCATGTTCATGGCCGGGCTGGAGACCAGCCTGGAGGATCTGAAGCTGAATGCCTGGAAGGCCAGCGTCTTTGGGGTGCTCACCTTTCTATTGCCAATGGTGATCGGCACGACGGCCATGCTGGCTTTGGGGTATGGCTTTCTGGCGGCGGTGCTGGTGGCTTCGTGTTTTGCCTCCCATACCCTCATTGCCCTGCCGATCGTCTCCAAGTTGGGCCTGATGCGCCTGCAGACGGTGACAGCCACCCTGGGGGCGACGCTAATTACCAATGTCTTGGCGTTGTTGGTGCTGGCGGTGGTGGTGCGCGCCCACCAAGGCGGGCTGACGCTGCAATTTTGGCTGACGCTGATCCCCTCGATTGCCCTCTACACCTTTGCCACCCTCTGGGGGGTGCCCAAGCTGGGCGGTTGGTTTTTCCGGCGCTTCGGCCACGACGAGGGGGCAGAGTTTACTTTTGTGATCGCTACCCTGTTTGTGGTGGCCTACGGAGCGGGGTTGATCGGCATTGAGCCGGTGGTGGGCGCCTTTTTGGCCGGGACGGCCATCACCCCCCTCATTCCCCAGCTTAGCCCCCTCATGAACCGGATTCAGTTTATCGGCAACACGTTGTTTGTGCCGTTTTTCTTGATCTCGGTGGGAATGCTGATCAACCCCAGCATTCTCTTGGGCGAGCCGCGCACGCTGCTGGTGGGCGGGGTGATGATCGCAGCGGAGGTGGTGAGCAAGTTTTTGGCGGCTTGGATCCCGGCCCAACTGTTCGGCTGGCGCTTGGCCAGCGCCATGGTCATGTTCGGCCTGTCGGTGGCCCAGGCGGCGGCTACTTTGGCGGCGATCACGGTGGCCTTTAACGTGGAGTTGGTGGATGAGCTGACGGTAAACGGCACCATCGCCATGATCCTGATCACCTGCATTGCCTCGCCTTGGATCGTGGCCCGCTGGGGCGAGCGACTCCAGCCTGCAGAGGTGGCGGCAGAAGCCGGCGACTTGCCCAAACCAGCCTGGGGATCCCGCGTCTTGGTGCCGGTCGCCAACCCCGATACCGAAAGCAACCTGCTGCAGTTGGCTTTGATTTTGGTCAAAAAAGAAGGGGGGACGCTGCTGCCGCTGCACGTTTTGTCTGACCGGGCTGGGATCTCGCCCGCGGCCCTTTCTCGGCAGGAACAGTTGCTGTCCTTTGCCGAAGCTTTGGCCCACAGCGCCGTGGCCCGAGTGGAGCCGATTCGCCGGGTGGATGATTCGGTGGAAAAAGGGATCGTTCGCTCGGCAGCGGAACGGCAGGCTACCTTGGTAATCCTGGGCTGGAAGGGCTACTCCACCTATGCGGAGAATTTCTTCGGCAGTGTCATCGACGCAGTGGTGCGGCAGGTGGGGATCCCGGTGTTGATTACGCGGTTTCCTGTCCCGATTGAGACGACGCGGCGCATCCTTTTGGCAGCCCCAGAGTTGGAAGTGTCTTCTGGATCCCTGCAGCAAACCATCGGGCTGGCGCAGACGCTGGCCGAGGAGTTGAAGGCGGCGCTGCAGATTCTTTTGGTGCAAACCCGACCGCCGCGGGAGCGCTCCCCGGCCCTGGTGGCGGAAAGCTACGCCCATCTGCCGCTCCAACGGGTGCAAGGAGGGCTGGTGGCCGAGGTGCTCAAAGCGCTGCAGCCGGGAGATGTGTTGATGTTGATCCCCAGCGAAGCCCGCAGCCGCTCCCGTCTGAGCCGAGAGCCGGAGACCATTGCCCGCAACCGGCCTAGCCTTTCCATCCTTGTGGTGCATCTGCCTGCTGCCTCCCCGGCACGTCCGCAGGAGGGCGTTCTGGCAGCAGGGGATCCCACTTGGTACTGATGGCGGGTTAGAGCGCTTGTGTGAACGCCGCCCCGGCTCCCCTGATAAACTGGGATCCCCAGGGGGGATGTCGCTAAGAGCATAGGGGTATGGTTGCCTATTTGCTAGAAGTCGGCTGTGAGGAGCTGCCGGCCAGTTTTGTGGATTCAGCCCTAGAGCAATGGAAAACCGGGATCCCGGCCTCTTTGGCAGAAGCCCATCTGCAGGCCGAGGAGATGCAGCTTTTCGGCACGCCACGCCGCCTGGCGGTTCTGTTGCAGGGGTTGCCCACCCAGCAGCCGGATCGCGTCCTAGAGGTGAAGGGGCCGCCGGCTCAGGTGGCCTACCAAGACGGCCGGCTCACCCCGGCAGGGGAAAAGTTTGCCCAAAAACAAGGGGTGGATCCCGGTAGCCTGGAAATCCGGCAGGTGGGCAAGGGATCCTTTGTCTTTGCCGTGCAGCGGGTGCGGGGTCGACCGACAGCAGCGGTGCTCCAGGAATTGGCGCCCACTTGGATCACCAGCTTGAGCGGCGAACGGCTGATGCGCTGGGGCTATGGAGACTTGAAGTTTCCGCGCCCCATCCGCTGGCTGGTTTCCCTTTGGGATGATCAGGTGCTGCCTTTGCTGCTGCCGACCCATGAGGGCAATTCCATGTCGGGCTTGGTGGCCGGGCGGGTGAGTCGGGGGCACCGCATTTTGGGATCCCAGCGGCTTGTTTTGGAGCGGGCCGAGAGCTATGTCCGGCAAATGCAAGAGGTCGGGGTCAGTCCCGATCCGGCAACACGGGCGGCCCATATCCAGGCGGAGGTGACCAAGCTGGCCAAGCAGGTGAGCGGCCGCGCCCAGATCCCCCCTTCTCTGCTGCAAGAGGTGGTGCAGTTGGTGGAGTGGCCAACAGCAGTTCTGGGGCGCTTTGAGCCGGAGTTTTTGCGATTGCCCCCTGCGGTGATCGAGACGGTGATGATCACCCACCAGCGCTACTTCCCGGTACGGGATGGCCGGGATCCCCAGAAATTGCTGCCCTATTTCATCACCATTTCCAATGGTGATCCTGAGCAGTCGGAGCGGATCGCGGCGGGCAACAGCCGGGTGGTGCGGGCACGCTTGGCCGATGCCCGCTTTTTCTACGAAGAGGATCGGCGGATCCCCTTGGCGGAGCGGGTGGAGCGGCTGCAGGCAGTCGCCTTTGCCGAGGGGCTGGGATCGATGCGGGATAAGGTGGAGCGCATCCGCCACATCAGCCGTCTCATCGCCGCTGCCTTGAATTTGGATCCCCAGGAGCAGGCGCTGGTGGATCGCACGGCCCAACTGTGCAAGGCGGATCTGGTGACCCAGATGGTGTACGAGTTCCCGGAGCTGCAGGGGATCATGGGGGCCGACTACGCCCGGCAGGATGGGGAACCGGAGGCGGTGGCTGAGGGGATCGAGCAACACTACTGGCCTCTGGGGGCGGGGGAGGCTCTGCCCACCTCTTTAACCGGGCGGGTGGTGGGCTGGGCAGATCGCCTGGACACTCTGGTGGGCATGTTTCGCTTGGGGCGGATCCCCAGTGGTTCTTCGGATCGCTTTGCCCTGCGGCGGGCCGCCAACAGCCTGGTGCTGGTTGCCTGGGAGGCCGGCTGGAGCTTTGACTTCAACTCCCTGTTGCAAAGGGTGGTGCAGGACTACGCAGCGGGAGATGAAAAGACCTTAAAAGCGTTGCAGGAGTTTCTCGCCCAGCGGCTGCAAACCCTTTTGCAGGAAGAAAAGCGAATCGACTATGACTTGGTCAGAGCCGTGGTCGGGGATCCTGAATCCGTGCAGACAGAGGATCCGCAGAAATCGGAACTGACCTTGCGGGCCCTGAGCAACCTGCCTTTGACCTTGCTGCGGGCCGAGTATCTGCAACATTTGCGGGCTACCGGGGAATTGGCGGATCTCTATCCCACCCTCAATCGCTGTGCCCGCCTGGCAGCCCAAGGGGACTTAGACTACGCCGTGGTGGATCCGGCAGCCGCTGTGGATCCCGGCCAGTTGCAGGAGGCAGCAGAACGGGAGCTGTACGAAGCCTGCCAGAGGGTTTACCACCTAGGGGTGGAGCCGGCCTTGCGGGGAGACCTCGTCCCCTTGGTGGAAGCTCTGCAAGCGGCTGCTCCGCAGGTAGCGCGGTTTTTTGAGGCGGTCTTGGTGATGGATCCGGATCCCCTGCGGCGGGCCAACCGGCTTAACTTGCTGGGGCTATTGCGCAACCAGTCGCGCCTGCTGGGGGACATGGGAGCGGTGGTCGTGGTAGGGGAATCGGCGCCGGAGAAAACCCATTAGCAACTTCCTTTCTCTCTCCGTTTGGGAGAGGAGCCGGGGGATCGGTGGGATTCTGGTCAACGCTACAAGGGATCCCAAGTATCCTGCCGCCGCAGGGTCGCTTGCCGCAGCCGGGCCAAGTTGGCGGATCCGGTGCAGAAGGCTGCGATCCTCAGCTCCTCGATCACGGCGCGAAAGGTATCCACCACTGCCTGCGCTTGTCCTTGGGAGACGGCGTGTAAAGCGGGGGCGGCCATGCCCACCACATCGGCCCCCAGGCGGATGGCTTTGGCCACGTCGATGCCGTTGCGGATGCCGCCGCTGGCCACCAGGGGTAAATCCGGCAGCAAGCGACGAATTTCCAGCAGGGCCAACGCAGTTGGGATCCCCCAATCCCTGAAGCTGTGGGCAATGCGTTTCTTGAAGGCCTCTGTTTGGCGATGGGCCTCCACCTCGCTCCAACTGGTGCCGCCCGCCCCCGCCACATCCAGGGCTGCCACGCCGCAGTCGGCCAGCCGCTGGGCCACCTTGGCACTGAGGCCATTGCCCACTTCCTTGACCAGCACCGGCACCGGCAGTTGGGCCACCAAGCGTTCGATGCGGCCGTACAACCCGCGCCAGTCGGGATCCCCCTGGGGCTGAACCGCCTCTTGGAGAGGATTGAGGTGCAAAATCAGCGCATCCGCCTCGATCATCTCCACCGCCCGTCGCGCCTGCTCCAGCCCATAGCCATAGTTGAGCTGAACAGCACCCAGGTTGGCCAGCAGCAGAATATCCGGGGCCACTTGGCGCACCTGGTAAGTCCGGGCCAGCTCCGGGTGTTCCAAAGCGGCCCGCTGGGATCCCACCCCCATGGCAATGCCCAATTCTTGAGCGGCACTGGCCAGTTGCAGGTTGAGCTCGCGGGCTGTGTCCGTTCCCCCGGTCATGCTGCTGATGAGCAGGGGAGCCTGCAGGCGTTTTCCCAGAAACCGGCAACTGAGATCGATCTCCGGCAACAGCAGCTCCGGCAAAGCTACATGCTCGAAGAAAAAGCGCTCAAAGCCGGTGCGGATCCCTTTG
This sequence comes from Synechococcus sp. H55.11, assembly GCF_047462475.1. Classification (NCBI taxonomy): domain Bacteria; kingdom Bacillati; phylum Cyanobacteriota; class Cyanophyceae; order Synechococcales; family Synechococcaceae; genus Synechococcus; species Synechococcus sp. H55.11. The sequence continues at coordinate 65,473 of NZ_JANSJI010000084.1, read as the reverse complement.
GCGGCTACGTCCTGCTGCAGAACAATGTCCAGGTGATCCTGCTTACGTTCGGAGATGGGAGGTGGGGAAGCGACCATGGTCTGGGTGGAAGATTGTCCAATCTATATACCCTACATGCCAGAACAGCATTGCCCGAAGACGACCCGCGGTTGTCTATGATGTGGGCGGGATCCCAACCGGACAGCCATGCAACCCTTGCACATCTTGCTGGCAGAAGGCAACCCCCATCTGCGCAGCTTGCTGGGTTGGCACTTGCAACAGGCGGGGCACCCAGTTTGGCAAGCAGAGACCATCCGCCAGGCTAAAACCCTGCTGCAGCAGCAGCCCATCCACCTGCTGATTTTGGATGCAGAGCTGTCCAACCGCGGCGGCCTGCAATTGTGCCGCTGGGCCCATCGCCAGTGCGATCTGCTGATTTTGCTGCTCTCCCAGCGGGGATCCGAAGCCGACATCATCACCGGGCTGGAAGCCGGGGCCGACGCTTACCTCACCAAGCCCCTCAGCCTGCCCCTGTTAGACGCCCATATTCAGGCCCTGACCCGCCGGCTGCGTCGCCGTATCCCTCCCACTTTTCTGCAGTATGGGGATCTCAAAATCGACCTGGTGCAACGGCGCGTCACCTTGGCCGGGGAAGGGATCGACCTCACGCCTCAGGAGTTCAGCCTGCTGATGGTGCTGGTGCAGGCAGACGGGGATCCCGTCTCTCGGCTGGAACTGCTGGAGCGAGCGTGGCCGGATTCCACCGATAACCCCCGCACCGTTGATACCCACATCCTCTCGTTGCGCAAAAAGCTGGAACGGGATCCGCGCCAGCCCAGCTTGATCCAGACAGTGCGCAATGTCGGCTACTGCTTTGGCCTCAATCCCCCCCTGCTACAGGAGCAGAAAACCCGGCCAGCCGCTGTCGGGGGTTCCGGAGCTGGCCCCTACGTCCGAGGAGAGCCAGGATCCCCGTCTGGATCGCTCAGTCGCGGCAAAGACCGGCGCACCCGCTGCTCCAAAGCCAGATTGCGACGTTGACGGCTGAGCTGCAGGGCCGCCTGCAAATCAAAGAGAGCTGTCTCTCTATCCCCCATGTTCCAGTAGGCCAGCCCCCGTTCGTACAGGCCGTACTCGTCGGAGCGGTCGATGCAGTTTATGTCCGCTTCCCGGCGAAAAGCCCGCTCGTAGTCGTCCAAAGCCGCTTTGATCTCCCCCAGCGCATAGAGAAGGTTGCCCCTGCTGTAAAGGGCGTTGGGCTGCTGCGGTTCTATTTCTAGGCTGCGGCTGAGGTCGGCAACGGCCTCGCCATAGCGATCGGCCCAAGCATAGGCAACGCCCCGCCGATAGTAATGGGCCGGAGAGGGATCCCAGCGGATGGCCTGCGACCAATCGGACAAAGCCGCCTCCCATTCGCCCAGGTAGCCGTACACCGTAGCGCGGCAGGCATAGGCGGGCGCCGAGGTGGGATCCCGACGAATGGCCTCGTCCAGGTGAGTTAGAGCTGAAGACAGGGATCCCTGTTGCATAAGCAGGTTGGCCAAGCGGAGGTGGTGGGGGGCGTTGGGGTGTAGGCGCACCAGCTCGGTCAACTCCGCCGTTGCCCCCTGCAGATCCCCTTGCGACTGGCGAATCAGGCCGCGGTAAAGGTAAGGTTCTGGCCGGCGCGGGGCCAACCGGGTGGCCTGGTCGAAGTCCGCCAGCGCCTGGGGAAGCTGGCCGAGTTCGAGGTAAGCTTGGCCCCGCAGGAGGTGGGCGTTGGTCAAATGGGGATCCTGTTGCAGCGCCAGGTTGAGCTGCTCGACGGCCCCTATCAGATCCCGGTTCAGCCACCGCTCGCGACCGCGGTTGTAGGCCAAGATGGCGGGGCGGGTAAAGGCAGAAATGGCCGCTGCACCGGCTAGCCCCATCACCGCCAAGAGGCGATCCTGCCGCCAACTGGCCAAGCCCCCCAGCAGCAGGGCAGCCACGACCAACAGGCGCAAACCGGCAGAGTCGTGGGCTTTGAGCATGGCATCAACCCGGAGCCGTTTGAATCTGTTTTTCTGATTCTGACTGATTGGGCAGCGACAAACACCAATCCTCACGAATCTGGAGCATCTCTCTTCGTTCAAGCTGGATCGGGATAGGAAGGGGCTGTTCCCCTCCCGTCTCCCTTGTGGGTGGAATGGGAATTCTAGGCCCAGAGCATCAGCCGCAGCTCATAGGGATCGTGCATATCGGGGTGAAAGGGCAACAAGCGGATGGCCAGCCCCTGTAGGCCGCTGGCCTCGTAGCGAATCTGGCCGGAGAAGATGGCGCGATCCTCCATCGTCTCCACATGGGGCAAAGAGGTCGCCTGGCCGTTCTGGATCTGGCCGTTGTCGTCCACCGGCCCCTGGTAGGCCTGGACGATCACGTCCTGCGGCTGCAGGGATCCCAGCCGCACCTCGACAGTCACCGTAAGGGGATCCCGGGCCATCACCACTTGGTCATCTTGCGCCGAGGGGAGGCCGGCGGCGGAAGCTTTCTTCGGGGTTTCAATCTGGACATTGAGGACCCGAATGTTGTACCAGTTCTCCTGCAAATGATTGCGCCAGCGGGTGAACTGGCGAGCCGACTCGAAATTGTCGCGGCGCATGCGGTCAAAGTAGTTGCTGAGGGGGATGTAGGCCCGCTCGGCATACTCCAGCACCATGCGCTGCGTGCTGAAGCGGGGGCAGTTGAGCCGAATCGCCTGCTTCATGCGCTGAATCCAGGCGTGGGGCAGGCCATCGCTGCCGCGCTGGTAAAAGAGAGGGGCAACCTCTTGTTCCAGCAGGTCGTAGAGGGCATTCGACTCCACCTCATCTTGGTAGGTGCGATCCTCGTATTCCTCGCCGCGGCCAATGGGCCAGCCGGTCTGGTAGTAATCGGCCTCATCCCACCAGCCATCCAAAATGCTCAGGTTCTGTCCACCGTTGGCCGCCGCCTTCATGCCGCTGGTGCCGCTGGCCTCGCGAGGGCGCAAGGGGTTGTTCAGCCACACATCCACGCCGGCCACCATCAGGCTGGTGATGTACATGTCGTAGTCCTCGATGAAAACTAAGTGCTGGCGAAACTCCGGCTGGCGCGACACCTGCACGATCTGGCGGATCAACTCTTTGCCGGCTGTATCGCGGGGGTGGGCCTTGCCGGCAAAGATAAACTGCATCGGGTACTGGGGATGGTTGAGCAAGGCCTTGAGCCGTTCCAGGTTGTGGAGCAAGAGGGTGGCCCGCTTGTAGGTGGCAAAGCGGCGGGCAAAGCCAATGGTGAGCACCTCTGGGTTGAGGGCCTCGGAGGCTCGCTGAATCTCCACTGCCGAGGCGGCCCGCTTTTGCAGTTGTTCCACCAGGCGCTCGCGGGTGAAGGTGATCAAGCGGGAGCGGCTGCGCTCGTGGGCCCGCCACAGTTCCCCATCCGGGATCCGATCCACCTTTTGCCAAAGAGGATCGGTGGGGGGAGCCTCCGCCCAATCCGGCCCCAGGTAGCGATCGTAGAGGGCTTGGTTCTCTTCCCCCACCCAGGTGCGGACATGCACCCCGTTGGTGATGGAGGTAATCGGCACCTCCTCCAGCGGGATCCCGGGCCATAGCCGGCTGAACATCTTGCGCGAGACCGCCCCGTGCAGCTTGCTGACGCCGTTGACAAACGAGGCCATGTTGATGGCCAGCACCGCCATGCTGAAGGGGGACTGGAAGTCGCCGGTGTTTTCGCGGCCCAGGGCCAAAAAGCGCTCCCGGCTCAGGCCCATCTGGCTGTAGTAGAAGCCGAGGTAGTAGTCGATTTTGTCCGGCGGGAAGAGGTCGATCCCGGCGGGTACCGGCGTGTGGGTGGTAAACATCTGGCTGGACTTGGCCACCTGCCAAGCCTCTTCAAAGCTCAGCCCCTGCTCCAGCATCAACAGGCGGATGCGCTCCACGGCCAAAAAAGCCGAGTGCCCCTCGTTCATGTGGTAGACGGTGGGATGGATGCCAAGGGCGCGCAAAGCCCGCACGCCGCCGATGCCCAGCATGATCTCCTGGTGGATGCGCACGTCCTGGTCGCCGCCGTAAAGCTCATCGGTGATGTCTTGGTCGTACTGGCTGTTGGGCTCGATGTTGGTGTCCAAAAGATACAGAGGCACCCGCCCCACCATCGCCTTCCAGATGCGGGCAAACACCTTGCGCTTGGGGTAGTCCACCTCAATGCGAATCTCGCGGCCCTCCACATCCCTTTGCAGCTCCAGGGGCATGTTGAAGAAATCGTTCACAGGGTAGCGCTCCTGCTGCCAGCCGTCGGGGTTGAGGTACTGGCGAAAATATCCCTTTTGGTAGAGCAGGCCCACCCCCACCAGCGGCAGGCCCAGGTCGCTGGCCGCCTTGAGGTGATCCCCGGCCAAAACCCCCAGGCCCCCTGAGTAGATGGGCAGACAATCGGCCAGCCCAAACTCGGCTGAAAAATAGGCGTAGCACTCCCCTTCCACCGCTTGGGCCGAGCGATACTTGCGGTACCAGGTGTCTTCCTGCAGGTAGCTCTGGAGCTGTTGGCTGGCCCGTTCCAACTGGGCCAAAAAGCCGGGATCCTCCGCCAGCTCGTCCAGCCGCTCCTGCCGCATCTGCCCCAGCAAAGCCACCGGGTTGTGGCCACAGGCATCCCAGAGATCCGGATCCATGCGCTGGAACAGGCTGCGGGTTTCCACGTTCCAACTAAAATGCAGGTTATAGGCCAGCAAGCGCAGACTTTCCAGAGCAGCCGGCAGGTAGGGAGTAACCTTAAACGTGCGTAACGGCTTCATAGTTAGGACGCGTGCAGGTCGCCACTGCCAAGCTACCCTGACCTCGGCGGGAGAGCACAGTTTTTTACAGCTTCTTTCGAGTTGAAGGCCGGGATCCTGCCTAGGTACCACCTGCCGCTTCCAGGGAACCAAGGCATAGCGCATTCCTTGTTACACATGGATCTAACTGCACCCCTGGCCGACACCATTGCTGCCATTGCCACCGCTGTGGTGCCCGAGCAGGGCAGCATTGGCATTGTACGCCTTTCCGGCTCGCGGGCTTTGGCCATTGCCCAGGCCATCTTTACCCCCGCCCGCCGCAACGCCACCTGGGAGAGCCATCGCCTCCTCTACGGCTGGATCCACGATGAGAAGGGCCAGCGGTTGGACGAGGCCCTAGCCGTCTGGATGCAGGCCCCCCGCTCCTACACCCATGAGGACGTGGTGGAGCTGCACTGCCACGGCGGCATCATGGTGGTTCAGGCCACGCTGCAGCAGTGCCTGCGCCAGGGGGCACGGCTGGCGCAGCCGGGGGAGTTCAGCCTGCGGGCTTTCTTGAATGGACGCATCGACCTCACCCAGGCCGAAAGTGTGGTCGATCTGGTGGCGGCTCGCTCCCCGCAGGCAGCCCAGATGGCGCTGGCGGGGCTGCAGGGCAAATTGGGACAGTCCATCCGCGCCCTGCGCCAGGAGCTGCTGGGCTTATTGGCCGAGATCGAGGCGCGCATCGACTTTGAAGAGGATCTGCCCCCTCTGGATGTTCCCGCTTGGCAGGCCCGGCTGCAAGCCATCCAGGCCCAGATGCAGGCCCTGCTGGCCACCGCCGAGCGGGGGCAACTGCTGCGCACCGGGGTGAAAGTGGCCATCGTCGGACGGCCCAATGTCGGCAAGTCCAGCCTGCTCAACGCCTGGTCGGGCCAGGATCGCGCCATCGTCACCGACCTGCCCGGCACCACCCGCGACGTGGTGGAATCCCAGTTGGTGGTGAGAGGGATCCCCGTCCAGCTTTTGGATACTGCCGGCATTCGCGCCACCGACGATCCCGTGGAACGTCTGGGGGTGGAGCGCTCCCAACGGCTGGCCCAGGCTGCCGATGTGCTGCTGCTGGTCATCGACGCCCAGGCCGGCTGGACGGATGCCGACGCCGCCATCTACGAGTCCATTCGCCACCGCCCTCTCATCTTGGTCATCAACAAAACCGACCTCGCCCCCCCTGACGGGATCCCCCTCCCCGCCGAGATTACCCACCGCGTCCCCGCCGTCGCCGCCCAAGGCCAAGGGATCCCGGAGCTGGAAGAGGCCCTGGAGCAGCTTGTCACCCAGGGACGGCCCCAGCCCAACCTGGAGGTGAGCCTTAACCAGCGCCAGGCCGCCGCCCTCCGCCAGGCCCAAGCCAGCCTGGAACAGGTAGTTCAGGCTATGCAGGCGCAGCTCCCCCTCGATTTCTGGAGCATCGACCTGCGCGACGCCCTGCACGCCCTTGGCCAGATCACCGGCGAGGAGATCTCCGAAGCGGTGCTGGATCAGATCTTCAGCCGCTTCTGCATCGGCAAGTAAGTGCTCACTAACTCATACTCATTCTGAGTTTGTGTTAGTATGGGCTGAGTTGGGGATCCTCACAGCGGATCCCGGATAATGGAGACACAACTTAGGAGGTTGGCTATGGTTACCGCCGCAAAAACCCGTCTCTACCCCACCCAGATCGACTTGCCGGCCGAGGCCCGCGCGCAACTGGTGGAGTTGCTCAACCAGTCCTTGGCGGACACGCTGGATCTGAAAACCCAGGTGAAGCAGGCCCATTGGAACGTCAAAGGCATGAACTTCATCGCCCTGCACGAGATGTTTGACACCTTTGCCGGCACCCTGGAAAACTACGTAGACATGCTGGCGGAGCGGGTTACGGCTCTGGGGGGCATTGCCCGCGGTACCGCTCGCATCGTCGCCCAAACCTCGAACTTGCCCGAATACGACCTGACGGCTGAGGAGGGGCGGACTCACCTGCAGGCTTTGGCGGCCCGCTACGGCCAGTATGCGGCTGCTGTCCGCCGCAACATCGACCGCACCACCGAACTGGGGGATGCCGACACCGCCGACCTGTTTACCGAGATCTCCCGCCAGATCGACAAAGATCTTTGGTTCATCGAGGCTCACCTGCAGGCGTAACGTCGGCAAGCCAAATCTGGATAGGCAAGTGGAGTAGGCAAAAATGGGCGTCAACGCTCCCCTCCTGTACCTGGTGGCTTTGGCTGGTATCCTCAGCGTGGCAGGCTACTTCGTCCTGCGTGAGGTGCTGCGGGTGCGGGCCCAGGAAAAAGTCATCCGGCAGCTCCAGCCTCGCCTGAGCAAAGGCAAGGGATCCCCGCAGGAGCACTACGAGTTGGGCAGCGTCTATCTGCAAAAGCGTCTCTACGACCAGGCCATCGTCCAGCTTAAAAAAGCTCTAGAGGTGGCTGGGGAGAACATTCCCCCCGTCTGCAACGCCCTCGGTTTTGCCTACTTCAGCCAGGGGCAATACGACCTGGCCATCCGCTACTACAAAGATGCAGTGGCAGCGGATCCCGGCTATGTGACCGCTTGGAACAACCTGGCCCATGCCTATGAGAAGAAAAATCTCTATGGCCCAAGCCTGGAAGCTTACGAAACTGCCCTGAAGTTGGATCCCCAGAATGCCATTGCCAAGCGCCGCTCGGATTCTCTGCGCAAACGCTTGTAGCCCAGCTCCTGGGGATTCCCTCTGCAATTCCATGCGCAGAAATACTCTTGACTGAGGCACAGTTGTTCAGATGGGTTGGGATTAAAGGCTCATCATGCTTTTATAAGCCTCTCGTTATTCTCTCAAAAGGAGATTGAAATATAGAAATCTTGAGCACACATGTAAGATCCGGTATCGTGTTGCCGGGGCTGGTATTATGTCTTAAAAACGAGAGGCCATTTCATGGATTCGCAATCGGTAGCACCTGTGGTTCTGGTAATCCTGGACGGCTGGGGTTATCGGGACGCTCTCGATGGCAACGCGGTGCTGGCTGCCCAAACCCCTGTCCTGGATAGCCTTTGGGCTGCCTATCCCCATGCTCTGCTGCAAGCCTCAGGTCGAGCTGTGGGCCTGCCGGCAGGACAGATGGGCAACTCTGAAGTCGGGCATCTGACGTTGGGGGCAGGGCGGGTGGTACCGCAAGAATTGGTGCGTATCAGCGACGCCATCGAGACGGGATCCCTCTTCCAGGAGCCCCTCTTGCTGGAGGTGTGTTGCCAACTCAAAGAGCGAGGGGGCCGTTTTCATTTCATCGGCCTCTGCTCCGAAGGCGGGGTTCACTCCCACATCGACCATCTCTATGGCTTGCTTAAGTTGGCGGCCCAGGCTGGGATCCCGGCCTATGTCCACGCCATCACCGATGGCCGCGATACCTTGCCTCGCGACGGGGCCAGGGTTCTGGCCGCCCTGGAAAAAGAGCTGCAATGGCTGGGCAATGGCGTCATCGCCACCCTGAGTGGCCGCTACTACGCCATGGATCGGGACCGCCGTTGGGAGCGCACCCAGAAGGCCTACGAGATCCTGACGGAAGACGGCCCTGGCTGTGGCCGCAGCGCTGCTGAGGTCATGGAAGACTTTTACGCCCAGGATGTTACCGACGAGTTCATTCCCCCCACTCGCTTGGCTCCGGGGGCGGTGCAGCCGGGAGATGCAGTCATCTTCTTCAACTTCCGACCGGATCGCGCCCGCCAGCTCACCCAAGCCTTCGTCTGCCCCGACTTTTCCGGTTTCCAGCGCCGTCTGATTCCGGATCTCACCTTCATCACCATGACGCAGTACGATCCAACCTTGCCGGTGCAGGTGCTCTTTAAGCCCCAGAACCTGGATCACCTGCTGGGCCAAGTGGTGAGCGAGGCCGGCCTCAAGCAGTTGCGCATTGCCGAGACGGAAAAGTACGCCCACGTCACCTACTTCTTCAACGGCGGTATCGAGCAGCCCTTTCCCGGCGAAGATCGCATCTTGGTGCCAAGCCCGCTGGTGGCCACCTATGACCAAGCGCCGGAGATGTCGGCGGTGGAGGTGACCGACAAGGCTATCGAAGCTATCGCCCGCCGCGAATACAGCCTGGTGGTGCTCAACTATGCCAATCCCGACATGGTGGGCCACACCGGCAACTTCGAGGCCACAGTGCGGGCGCTGGAGACGGTGGATCGCTGCCTGGGCCGTCTGCTGGCGGCGGTGGTGGATGCGGGGGGTACCACCTTAATCTTGGCGGATCACGGCAACGCCGAGCTGATGTGGGACGAGCAGGGCAACCCTTGGACCGCCCACACCACCAACCCCGTCCCCTGCATCCTGGTGGAGGGGGAAAAGCGCAAAATCCCCAGTCGCGGCGGCAACGTCAAGCTGCGCTCCGACGGCACCCTGGCCGACGTGGCCCCCACCCTTCTGGAGATCTTAGGTCTGCCTCAACCTGCCGAGATGACAGGGCGCTCGCTCTTGCAGCCGGCAGAATACACCATCCTGCAGCGGCAACCCAGCCCAGTGGGGCGTTGAACCGGGAATTGCTCACTCGGCCACTGGGATCCCAGCCTGGGCCAGCCAAGCTCTCAGCTCTTCCCAGTTGCGGTAGAGGGCCAAAACCTGCGAGCGCTCAGGGTGATAGGGGGCGCTCAGGCGCTCCAACTGCAAAAAGCGAGCCTGGGGAGGGATCACCGCCACTTCCGGATCGGGGGGTGTGGGCCGGCGCAGGGAGCTGCTGTAGCCGCGGTAGATCAGCACCAAATCAACTTCCCCCTCGCTTTCTACCTCCACCCGCAGCACCTCCTGGGGGTGAGCCTGGCTGTAGCGCTCCAAGGCCAGCGGCCAGGGCAAAGCACTCATGCCAGCTCCCCCTTGTCTGCACCGGGCCGCAGCCGCCAGACAAAGTAAACGCTATAGAGCAGGTAGGCCACCAAGCCCCACGCCCCCACGCTCCCCAGCAGCTCCGGCGGCACATTGGGATGGAAAATCTCTCGAAACCCCAGCGGCGGCTCAAGCCAAGCTCGACACTCCGCCGATAGAGAAGCCCGGAAGGCGCAGGGCACGAAGGCCCCCGAAAAGAGGATCCCGGCCCCCATGTAACCGGTTACAGCCCACCGCCAGAGCAAAAAAGCTCGTGCCGCCCAGCTTCTCGACTGCCTGAGAGCAGTGCTCCAATCTCGCCAGAACCACAGGCAGACCGGGATCAAGAGCCGCGCCATCGCCCCGCTCAAGAAGCTGATGGGCAGGCCACCAATCATCAAATACACCGTCACCGCCAAGAGGCTGGACACCCGCCAGTAAACGATCAAGAGCTGAATCAGAGGACGTAACCCCACCGCAAAAGCCCAAATTAGGAGAGCCAACGGCAGCACCACCGTCAGCGCCACGGCCAAGCTGTAGTCCACCCAGATCGCCTTGACCAGCCAACTCACGGGGATCGTCCTCGCCCTTTCTTCTCACTGCCCCATAGTATATAGAGCGGCAGGGTCGGCGGGATCCACCTCAAAACAACAGGAGGTAACAGAATATTGCAGCTTCTCGGCCACCTTAGGCAAAACTTTACATCCGAGGGCTTTCAGAAAGTTTTCCATTTTTGCCGTTGCCGATCCGCGAAGGTGGTAGATTCTTAGAGGAACATCTCCGTCTGTCGAAGGGCTAGTCGTCTTTCGAGGCGATGATTGTAAGGTTCCATCCCGTCCTGGCCCGGCCCAACTCGTTAAGTATTGTTACTTAGTCGTGTTATTTTGGGTTAAGGCCAGATCCTCAGAGGTGGTGACCTCATTCCCATGGCACGTTCTTCCCGACTTCTCTCCCACAGTCCTGCCCGTTGGAAGGCGACCCCGTGGAAGCCCAAGCCTTTGCCTCCCCTAGAGGAGGCGCCGCCTCCGTCCCAGCAGGAGGAGGATTTAGGCTGCCAGAGTGCGTCGCAGCCGTCGCTTGCTCCGGGCGAAGCGGGTTCGGGGGAGAAGGCGACAATGGCTGGCAGGAGCTATGAAGCGCTGCAGCTATGGCTGGTGGTGGTTACCTTGGGCGTGAGTCTGGCCATCGCTGTGGGAGTGGCCCTGGTCTACTCCCCAGGGGTGGCGGCCAACTACTTGCTCGGAGCAATCGTTGGCGTAGTCTATCTGCGCATGCTGGGCCGTGGTGTTGCGGAGCTGGGCAAAAGTCGCAGCCGGCTGGGAGTGACGCGCTTGGCTCTGTTTGTCGGGCTGATCGTCCTGGCCACTCAGGTGAAGTCTTTACAGATTTTGCCTATTTTTTTGGGGTTCATGACCTACAAGGTCGCCCTGCTCATTCATCTTGTCCAGACGCTGACTCGTTTATCCTCTTCTGCGTGATGCCCATGAACCTGTTCTTCTCCTCTCCTCCTCTTCTAGCAGAACTTGAGGTCGGCCATCACCTCTATTGGCACCTGGGCAAATTCACCGTTCACGGGCAGGTTTTGATTGCCAGTTGGATCGCCATCGCCCTGATCTTGGCCGTGGTGCTGTTGGGGACTCGTCAACTGCAGCGGGAGCCGGCTGGCCTGCAAAACTTCGTTGAGTATGCCCTGGAATTTGTGCAAAGCATTGCCCGCGCCCAGATTGGCGAGCGCAACTTCCGGCCCTGGGTGCCCTATGTTGGCACCTTGTTCTTGTTCATCTTTGTCTCCAACTGGATGGGCAACCTCTTCCCTTGGAAGCTAATTCCCCTGCCGGAAGGAGAGCTGGCCTCTCCCACCAACGACATCAACACCACCGCCGGCTTGGCGCTGCTCACCAGCGTCATGTATTTTGTAGCCGGTATTAGCAAGCGAGGGCTGTCCTACTTTAAAAAGTACATCGAGCCCACGCCGGTTCTGTTGCCCATCAACGTCCTGGAAGATTTCACCAAACCTCTCTCGCTGAGCTTCCGTCTGTTCGGCAACATCTTGGCAGAGGAGCTGGTGATCGCGGTGTTGGTGTTGCTGGTGCCGTTGTTGATCCCGGTGCCGGTGATGATCCTGTTCCTGTTTACAGGGGCCATTCAGGCTTTGATCTTCGCGACGCTCTCGGCAGCTTACATTGGAGAGGCGCTGGAAGGTCATGGGGGTGGGGATCACCACGATTGACCCAGGAGTTGGGCCAACCGCCGAGTTCAGGGCCCAGCTCTCAAAACCTCTCCAATGGGTCGTCGCAAGGGATCCCTTCTCTGGTAAGGTTTGTTGGGGCCGAGAGGCCGCCGACAAAGAGGCGATCGGTTAAATATCAAGCCAGATCACCTCGACGCTCAAAGCGCTGTTGCGTTCGTGTCAACCCTCTGTTTTGTACTGACAAGGAGCATCTCACTATGGATCCGTTAACCTCTGCTGCTTCTGTGTTGTCTGCTGCTCTGGCAATTGGCCTGGGATCCCTGGGCCCGGGGCTGGGCCAGGGGAATGCTGCCGCCGCCGCTATGGAAGGGCTGGCCCGTCAGCCGGAAGCAGAAGATAAAATCCGCGGCAACCTGCTGGTCAGCCTGGCCTTCATGGAAGCGTTGACCATCTACGGCTTGGTGGTGGCACTGGTACTTTTGTTTGCCAACCCCTTCGCCTAATGCCTCTGGGGGCGGCCCAGGCCGAGAGCTGGGGTCTTGCCCCCCTTCCCTGCTCGATCTCAGATCCTGTTTCTGTTGGTGCGGCCTCATGATTTGTTCAACTTTGTTGGCCGTCGAAGCTGCCGAGAAAAATGGCCTCTTCGATCTGGATGCCACCTTGCCCATCATTGCCGTCCAATTTCTGCTGCTGGTGGCCGTGCTCAACTCCCTTTTCTACGAGCCGGTTACTCGGGTCATCGACAGCCGCAACGACTACATCCGCGCCACCCAGGCGGAGGCCCAGGAGCGGTTGGACAAGGCGATGGCTCTGACCCGCCAGTACGAGGCTGAGATCGGCAAGGCCCGCCTACAGGCGCAGCAGGTGATCGCCGAGGCGGAAGCGGCTGCAGCCCGCATCCGTGCGGAGAAGCTGGCGGCAGCCCAGACGGAGATCCAAGCCAAGCTGGAGGCGGCGCGGCGGCAAGTTGAGCAGGAAAAGCAGACGGCGCTCGAACAACTGCAGCAGCAAGTGGATGCCATTGCCGCCCAGATCACCGAGAAGCTGTTGGGCAGCGCCCGTTAAGTGGCCGGTTGAACATTCCTTGGGAGTAGCGCGTGATGCTGGTGTGGAGCCTGATGCCCGCTTGGCTTTTGGCCATGGCCGAGCCGGTGGCAGAAGCCGCGGAAGTATCCCCAGAAAAGGGGCTCTTGGATGCGATTCTGGAAAGCAACTTAATCAACATCGCCATCATCCTCACCTTGCTGTACATTTTGGGGCGCCGGGTGGTGGGGGAAGCTCTGGCCAAGCGGCGAGAAGGCATCCTCGAGGAGCTGCGCCAGGCGGAGCAGCGCAAGCAGGAGGCGATCGAGAGGCTGGCGGAAGAACAACAAAAGCTGGCGCAGGCCCAGCAGGCGGCGGAGCGCATTCGCAAACAGGCGGAGGCCAATGCGGAAGCCCGCCGGCAGGAGCTGTTGCAGCAGGCGGAGCGGGAGATCGAGCGGCTGCGCGCCAACGCCGAAAGGGATCTCTCTGCTGAACAAGAGCAAATTGTCCAGGAGCTGCGCCGCCAGATCGTGCGCCAAGCCCTGCGCAAGGTGGAGCAGGAGCTGCCGCAGCACCTCAGCGAGCAGGTTCACCAGCGCCTGATCGAACAAGGGATCCAGATGATTGCCCGCTAAGGAGGAGGAAGGGAAAAGCATGATCAGCCGCACCATGGCCGCCAAGGTGGTCGATCCCTACGCCGAAGCCCTGGTTTCTCTTGCCTCTGCTCAGGGGCTAATGGATACCTTTGAGGCCGACATCCGTTTTATGGCCGCGGTTCTGCAGGCCACGCCGGAGCTGGGCCAATTCCTCGCCAGCCCCCTGATCAAGGCGGAAGCCAAGAAAAACCTGCTGCAGCAGGTGTTTGCCGACCAGATCCACCCCCTGCTGCTGAATGCTCTTAAGCTGTTGTGCGACCGTCGCCGTATCATGTTCCTCGAGGCCGTCTGCCGGCGGTTCTTGGAGCTGCAGCGGAAGCTGCAAGATATCGTCCTGGCCGAGGTGACCACGGCGGTACCTCTGACGGAGGCGCAACAGCAGTCGATCCGCGAGCGGGTAAGAGACTTCACGCAGGCCAGGGGTGTGGAGCTCCAGATTGCCCAAGATCCCACGTTGCTGGGTGGGGTGATCATCAAGATCGGATCCCAGGTGATCGACCTCAGCTTGCGCGGCCAGTTGCGCCGGCTGGCGCTGCAGTTGGCCTAAATTGGCCCAGAGTTTTCCTTAATAATTTTGGATCCCTTCCTATTCCGTTGAGAGGACTGCTATGCCTACGATTCGCCCAGACGAGATCAGTACCATCATCAAGCAGCAGATCGAACAGTATAACCAGGAGATGCAGATCTCCAATGTCGGTACCGTCCTGCAGGTGGGAGACGGCATTGCCCGCATCTACGGCCTGGAGAAGGTGATGGCCAGCGAACTGTTGGAATTTGAGGATGGCACCACCGGTATTGCCCTTAACCTAGAAGAAGACAACGTCGGCGCAGTGTTGATCGGCTCCGGGCGGAACATCCAAGAAGGATCCACCGTCAAAGCCACGGGCAGAATTGCCAGCATCCCTGTAGGGGAAGCCCTGCTGGGCCGCGTAGTGGATCCCCTGTGCAATCCCATCGACGGCAAAGGGCCGATTCACTGCACCGAGACGCGCCTCATTGAGTCCCCGGCCCCCGGCATTATCGATCGCCGCTCCGTGTACGAGCCTCTGCAAACCGGCATCACCGCCATTGACGCTCTAATCCCCATCGGGCGGGGGCAGCGGGAGCTGATCATCGGCGACCGCCAAACCGGCAAGACCACCGTTGCCGTGGACACGATCCTGAACCAGAAAGGGCAGGATGTGATCTGCATCTACGTAGCCATTGGCCAGAAGCAGAGCACCATCGCCCAGGTGGTGGGCGTTCTAACCGAGCGAGGGGCAATGGACTACAGCATTGTGGTGGCTGCCGGCGCTGACAGCCCGGCCCCGCTGCAGTGGTTGGCCCCCTATTGTGGCGCCACCATTGCCGAGTACTTTATGTACCAGGGTAAGCACACTTTGGTGGTCTACGACGACCTCTCCAAGCAGGCGGTGGCCTACCGGCAGATGTCGCTGCTGTTGCGGCGTCCGCCCGGTCGGGAAGCCTACCCAGGGGATGTATTCTATCTGCACTCGCGGCTGCTGGAGCGGGCGGCCAAGCTGAACAGCCGGCTGGGCGAGGGATCTATGACGGCGCTGCCGATTGTGGAAACCCAGGCCAACGACGTGTCGGCCTATATTCCCACCAACGTTATCTCCATCACCGATGGGCAGATTTTCTTGGAGTCGGATCTGTTCAACGCCGGTATTCGCCCCGCCATCAACGTTGGCATCTCTGTCAGCCGCGTCGGCTCGGCGGCCCAGACCAAGGCGATGAAGAAAGTGGCCGGCTCGATCAAGGTGGAACTGGCGCAATTTCGCGATCTAGAAGCCTTTGCCCAATTTGCCTCTGATCTGGACGAGGCCACCCAGAAGCAATTGGCCCGTGGCCAACGGCTGCAGGAGATCCTCAAGCAGCCGCAATATTCGCCCCTGTCTTTGGATCAGCAGGTGGCGATTATCTACGCCGGGACGCGGGGGTATTTGGACGACATTCCGGTGGAGAAAGTCTCCAGCTTCAAGCAGGGCCTGCTGTCCTACTTGGGCACCACCCATCCCAAGTATGGGGAGATCGTCCTCTCCACCAAGCAACTCACTGAAGAGGCGGAAGAGATCTTGAAAACCGCCATCACGGAGTTCAAACAGAGCTTCCTGGCCAAGGCGGCTTAGTTGCCGGGGATCCCTGCTTTGGGGATCCCCATCCAGTAACCACAGCAGAGGGGATCGGTTATGGCAAACCTAAAGCGGATTCGCGATCGCATCAAGGCGGTGAAAAATACCCGCAAGATTACAGAGGCCATGCGCCTGGTGGCAGCAGCGCGGGTGCGACGGGCCCAGGAGCAGGTGATGGCCACCCGTCCCTTTGCCGACCGCCTAGCCCAGGTTTTCTATCGGCTGCAAACGCGGTTGCGGCTGGAAAATGTCGAGTTGCCTCTGCTGAAGCAGCGGCCCATTGAAACGGTGGGCCTGTTGGTGGTGGCTGGGGATCGGGGCCTGTGCGGTGCTTACAATGCCAACGTTATCAAGCGCACCGAGGAGCGGGTGCGCGAGCTGCAGGAGACGGGGCTGCAGGTGCAGCTTTACCTGGTGGGCCGCAAGGTGGTGCAGTATTTTCAGCGCCGCTCCGCTCCCATTGCCAAGACCTACGTGAACTTGTCGCAGATTCCTACGGCGGCGGAAGCTGCGCAAATAGGGGATCAGCTCCTCTCCGCTTTCCTGTCCGAGAAAGTAGACAAGGTGGAGCTGATCTACACCCGCTTTGTCTCGCTGATTAGCTCCCGTCCGGTGGTGCAATCGCTGCTACCTCTGGATCCCACGCGCCTGGCTGCCCGCGACGACGAGATTTTTAACCTGCTGGTGCGGGGGGGAGAGTTCACGGTCGAGCGCAGCAAGATCGTTGCTCCTGTCTCAGCCCCGCCGCCAGACATGATCTTCGAGCAGGATCCGGTGCAGATTTTGGACGCGCTGCTGCCGCTGTACTTGAACAACCAGTTGTTGCGGGCTTTGCAGGAAGCAGCGGCCAGCGAGTTGGCGGCCCGCATGACGGCCATGAACAATGCCAGCGACAACGCCAGCGAACTCATCCGCACACTGGGCCTTGCCTACAACAAAGCTCGGCAGGCGGCTATCACCCAGGAGATCCTGGAGGTCGTTGCCGGAGCTGAGGCCCTATGAACTTCTCTCCCACCCTCACCCCCAACCCCTCTCCCTCTGGGAGAGGGGAGTTAGGGAAGGACGTAGGGAGACGTTTTATTTGAGGAGCCTAGATTGCGTCGCTGGGCTATCTGGGCGTTGAGCAGGATCACCGGCAAAATCCCCACCAGGACAATCGCCAAGGCGGGGGCGCCGGCCTCGGCCAGGCGTTCGTCGGCAGCCATGCGGTAGGTGTGGACGGCCAAGGTATCGAAGTTAAAGGGCCGCAACACCATCGTGGCCGGCAGCTCCTTCATCACATCTACAAACACCAGCAGCATCGCTCCCAGGATCCCGCCCCCCATCAGGGGCAGGTGCACCCGCCACAGGGTGCCCAGGGATCCCTGCCCCAAGCTGCGGGCTGCCTCGTCCAGGCTGGGAGGAATGCGCGCTAGCGTCGCCTCGACGGTGGACAGAGCCACCGCCAAAAAGCGCACCAGATAGCCAAACACCAACGCCACAATAGTGCCGCTGATCACCAGACCGGGCGGCTGTTGAAAGAGCGCCTGCCGCAAGTAGCTCAGCAGTTGATCCAGTTGCCCCAGGGGAATCAGAACTCCTACTGCAATCACCACGCCCGGTAGCGCGTAGCCCAGGGAAGATAGCCGCACCGCCAGCCGCAGGCCCCAGGCCCGCTGCAGCCGCAAACCGTACAGCACCGCCACTGCCACCAAGACGGCGATCACCGCCGTGATCGTCGAGAGGAGAAAGCTGTTCTGGGCGTAGCTCCAAAAGCGGCGGCCCAACTCCCCCTGGCGCAGGGTCATATGGAGCAGGATCAGGGCAGGGATAACGAAGCCCAGCCCAATCGGGATCCCACAGGCCAGCCACGCCCCCACCCCCCGGATCCCGTGCAAGGGATAACGACTTGGGTTTGGCTTGAATCCTTGGCGATAGTAGCGCGCCCGCCGGCGGGAAAATTGCTCCAGGGCCATCAGTAGCAACACCAACAGCAACAGCAGCGCTGAAAGCTGAGCTGCTGCCACCGGATTGCCCAGAGCTGTCCAGGTGCGGTAGATGCCGGTAGTAAAGGTATCGACCCCAAAATAGCTGACGGTGCCGAAATCGTTCAGGGTCTCCATCAAAGCCAGCAGACAGCCGGCCACGATCCCCGGCCGGGCCAAGGGCAAGGCCACCCGGAAAAAGCTAGCCCACGGCCCGTAGCCCAAGGAGCGGCTCACCTCCAAACAGACCACCGACTGTTCCTGGAAGGCCAGCCGCGCCGAGAGATACACATAGGGGTAGAGGGTGAGGACGAGCAGCAGGATCGCCCCCCACAAGGAGCGAATGTTGGGGAACCAGTAGTCGCCGATCCCCCAGCCGGTAACCCGCCGCAGCCAGGTCTGGAAGCCGCCGGTTACTTGCAAAAAATCGGTGTAAGCGTAGGCCAACACATAAGTAGGAGCCGCCAGGGGCAACACCAGCATCCACTCCAGCCAGGCCCGCCCCCAGAATTCGCACATTGTCACCAGCCAGGCAGTGCCGCTGCCCACCAGGATGACTCCCAGCGCCACCCCCACCATCATCAGCAGGCTGTTGCGCACGTACAGCCCCAAGACCGTGTCGGCCAGGTGCTCCCAAACCTGCCGCTCGTCGGCAAAGAGGCTGAGGAGAACCGTCAGAGTGGGAATCAAAATTAAGCCCGTCAGGGCTAAGGTCAGCAACGTCCAACCGCTGAACCAGCGCGTCCAAGCTCTCTTGAGAGAATGGTCAAAGCGTTTACCCAGATTTAGCCAAGTTAACTTTTCCATCAATTGCAGCTGAAATCCCTGAGAGCTGGCAAAAACTTTTTCTTCACCGTACTGTTTCCCAATTGTCAGGCAAATCTTAGGAAAAAACAAAGAAGCTAAGTCTCAAGACTCAAACTTGGGACTTGATCCTGCTTTGGGGCTGCACTGCGACCCCTACCGGGGAGCCAAGAAGAAAGCTCTTGGCAGCCCCGGCGCTTTTCATCGCCAACCGGCCCGATCCATCACTTTCAGGGCATCGGGGGTAACGCGGCCAATGCTGGCGGCGTTGATCGTGTCTTCCTTGAAGGTGCCAAAGCTGGCCACCACCGAGTCGATCTCCGCCCCCGGCAGCACCGGGTATTCGTTGTTGCTCTGGGCGAAGATGGCCTGCGCCTCCGGGCCGGAGAGGAACTCCAGAAACTGGATGGCGGCCTCTTTGTTGGGAGCTGTTTTCAGAATGCCGGCGCCGCTGATGTTGACGTGGGTGCCACGATCCTCTTGGTTGGGGAAGAAGGCGCCGATTTTCTCCGCTACGGCGCGATCTTCGGGATTGTCGGATTTGATCAAACGCGCCAGGTAGTAGGTGTTGGCTAGGGCCACATCCCCCACGCCAGCGGCCACGGCTTTGATTTGATCAATGTCTCCCCCTTCCGGCGGGCGGGCAAAGTTGGCCACCAAGCCCCGCGCCCACTGTTCGGTTTCTGGGATCCCGTGCGCCAAGATGATCGAGGCCGTCAGAGATTGGCTATACACATTGCTGGAAGAGCGGGTGAGCACCTTGCCCCGCCACTTGGGGTTGGCCAGATCTTCGTAGGTGGAGAGCTCCTTGGGATCCACCTTGTCTTTGTTGTACATGATCACCCTGGCCCGCTTGGTTAGGCCAAACCAGTAGCCTTCCGGATCCCGCAGCGATTCCGGGATGTTCTTAGAGAGCGTCTCGGACTGGATGGGCTGAAACAGGCCTTCGTTCTGGGCGCGCCACAGCCGGGCAATATCTACGGTCATAAAGATATCGGCAGGGCTGTTGGATCCCTCGCTGCGGATGCGCTGGGCAATCTCGTCGGCGTTGCCCTGCACCCAGTTCACAGTAATGCCCGTTTTCTCCTTGAAGAGGTCGTACAATTTTTCATCGGTGCCGTAGTGCCGAGAGGTGTAGAGGTTCACCTCCCGGTTGGCGCCGCGGGCCGGACGCCCCAGCAAGCCTGCCGCCAAGGCTACAGAGCCCAGCGCGGCTCCGCTGACCAGTTGCCGTCGCGATAAGCGCATACCCAACTCCTAAACTCAAAAACATTTCAAGAAAGGCTGCTGCATTGACCCAGTCAGCAATGCCTTTACCCGAGAAAGCACTTGAAAACCCCCTCCCTGAATCAGGGCAGTTCCCTCAAATGCCGGCCTTTTGACCCTTCTCTAGGCCAAGCTTATTGAGATTTTTATTCAAGAACTTTGCTCTGGGGCAATGATAGAGGATCCTGAGTACCGAGTCAAGCTGTTGGGAGTCGTTCTCATCTTTGAACCGTTTGGCCCAAGATCCGCCAACTCTCGCTGGAAACAAGAGCCAAGGTCGCTTCTCATCGCGGCTGGCCGGGCAAGGGAATCCCTTACCGGAATATTTTGGGTAGGGCGGGGTTCTAGACCTGCCTTGGGTATAAAGGGAGCAGGGTAGGTGGTGGAGTATGGTGGGATCCCTTTCTCATCAATGGCTGGATGAGCAACTGCAGGACAATGGCCGGGATCCGGGTGTTTTCATCCTGGTCTGTGGCTACAACGACTTGGCAGCGTTGACGCTGCAGATTCTGGAAGACTTTGGACAGCGCGCGGTGGTGGTGGCTCCCGGCCCGCGGCCTTCTTTATTAAAAGAGCAGTGGCAATACCTAGAGGGGGATCCCCATCAGCCGGAGGTGTTGCGCCGGGCTGGGATCGAGCGGATCAAGGTGGCATTGCTTGTGGAGGACAACGACCAAGCCAACTTCGAGCTGGCTCTCTTGATTCGGGATCTCAACCCGCAGGTGCGCATTGTCTCTCGTCTGTTTAACACCGGCCTTGCCCGCTACCTGGACTCGATTTTGCCGCAGCATTTTTCCCTGTCGGTGGCTGCCTTGGCTGCGCCGGCCTTTGCTCTGAAAGCTGTCTCGGACGAATTTGTCGGCTACTTCGAGTTGCCCCAGTTAGAGGCTCAGCCGGCCACGCTGCCGCCGGAGCTGGCGAATCCGCTTTATTTTGGCGCTCCCCAAGAGACCACCCTCTGGAACGTGGTGGAGCTGACCATCGGCTACAACTCCCGTCTGCTGCACATGCCCCTCTCGGAACTGGAGGAAACCTTTCGGGCGCGGGTGCTGTTTCACTACCCGGTGGACGGGCTGTCCGACTTTTCCGAGTCTCGGGTTTTCGACGATTTCGACCACGAGGCAGAGCTGCTGGAGGGGGATCGCATTTTGGTGATCTGCGACCCCAGATCCTATCTGCACCTGTTGGAGCGCAACGGGCGGCGCGGCTCTTCGCGGGCACAACGCTGGGCCAGCGGACAGGTGCAAGACAAACGACAACAACAGCGAGGCAACTCGTTCAGGCAGCTCCTATCTTGGCTGCGCAGAAGCCTGCAGGGACTGCTGCAGGTCAAGCCCATCGTGCGCACCCTCACCTTCACCTTGGGAGCCATGCTGGTGCTGGGGATCCTTAACTTTAGAGCTATCGGCAAATCCGTGGTTGACGGGCTGTTGCTGACCATCGTGGTGTTGACGGGGGGGTATGGGGACATCGAGGCTTTTCAGCAGGCGGAGACCCCTCTAGGGGTGAAGGTGGTGGCGGTGGTTATGACCTTGGTGGGGGCTGCCCTGGTGGGGTTGATCTACGGATTGGTGACTGACAAGTTGGTGAGCAGCCGCTTTGGCTTGGGCCGGGCCGCCCGTATGCCCAAAGCGGATCACGTGGTGATCGCGGGGTTGGGACGGCTGAGCTACTTGGTGCTGCAGTTGTTGCAGCAAATGGGCTATGAGGTGGTGGTTGTGGAGCCCGACAGCGACAATCCCCTGCTGGCGGCGACGGAACGGGAGGGGGCGGTGGTGATCCGGGGCAACTACGCCTTGGCCAGCACGCTGCAACAGGCTCGCATCCAAAGCAGCCGCTCTTTGATCTGCACGACGCCTGACGATCTCACCAACCTCGAGACCGCCCTGACCGCCCACAGCCTGCAACCTGGGATCCGCACCATTTTGCGGGTCACGGATCCTGAGCTGGCGGCGCGGATGCAGCGGCATCTGCAGACGCTGGGAACCAGCTACAGCACCACGGCCCTGGGGGCGCGGGCTTTTGCTACGGCAGCGTTGGTGGGATCCGTTTACGGCACCTTGACTTGGGACGGGGAAACGCTGCTGGTGACGCTGCTGGAGGTCTCGGCCCATGACCCTTACCTGGGGCTATCCCTACGGCAACTGGCCCAGGATTACGACCTGGCGATCTTGCTGCATCACTCCCGACCGGGCCGGCCCTGTGTTTTTCCCAAGATCTGGCAGAAAGAGGGCGAGACCCTGTTGAAGCGGGGGGATCGTCTATACGTGATGGGGACGGTGGGATCCCTGATTCGCCTGGCCCAGGGACGCCCCCTGCCGCCGGAACTCTATCAAGTGCGGCTTTTGGAATACCGCAACCCCTACTTTGAAGACGAGATCCTCTCCACCTTGGCGTTTTATGCGCGGCTGCCCAAGACGGCCCTGAAGCCGCTGTTGCGCTGCCTGCCGGCGGTGGTGAGCCCCCCTCTCCCCCGCGACAAGGCCATTAAGTTGGCCCGCCAACTGCGCAAAATGAGCACCGAGGTGCAGGTGTTTGCCCAGGTGCAGGCCGAGCGGCGGATCCCTGAAGTCCTCTAGGGCTTTTCCGCCACAAGGCGCACAAAGCGATTTTGCCCGTAGAGCTCTTGCGCCACCACTCTCAAGCCAACCTTCTCCAACAGCCAGGCCAAGTCCTCAGCGCTGAAGCGGTTGTGCTCGTAGAAGTGGGTAAACTGATCCACCAAGGTGTCTAGGGATGTTTCCATCTGAAACAGTTGGGCTTCTGTGGCCGCATCGAAGTAGAGGCTAAGTGGGGCGCGCACCCAGTCCACCAGCAAAAACCGCCCCCCTGGCTTGAGCAGACGCCGCACCGCTTGCAACAGGCGCACCGGCTGCACCATCTCGTGGATCACCACCACCGCCTGAGCCGCGTCAACGCTGCAATCTGGCAGGGGCAAATGGGGATCGTGGAGATCGGCCTGCAGCAGTTGAAGGCCAGGGACGCCTTTCAAGTCTGCCGCTGCCCGCTCCAACATGTAGGGCATTAGATCTACGCCAATGAAATGTCCGCCGGGGTAGCGCTGGGCCCACTGCCGGAGGACATACCCCGGCCCCGTTCCCAGATCCAGCAGGCAGGGCGCAGCGGGCAAGCAGGGCTCAACATGCTGCTGCCAAAACTGCCAAAAGGTCTCATTGAAGCGGCCAGGAGCAGTAGCCAGCATGCGCTCGCAAAAGCTGGGGCCACGGTGGTGCTGGTAAAGGAGCTGAAAGGTATCGAGGCCAGCTTGGGTCATGGCTGAGCATCCTCAACGGATCCTGGGAACAAAGTCAGAGGCGTAGGCAGGGCATCGCAGCAACTCAAAATGTCGGCCTAGCGAGCAGAGGAAGCGGTGGAGAAGTTGGCGATGGCCGTCTCCAGGTCGTCAAAACAGGTCAAGACCTTCTCCATCGAGGTGAGGCTGAGGACGAGGGCGACGCTTTCCGGAACGCAACAGAGGCTGAGGTTGCCGCCGGCAGTCCGGCACTTGCGCAGGGACGAGATCAGAACCCCCAGGCCGGAGCTGTCCATAAAAGTAACCGCCGACATGTCGATCAACAGGTTGTGGTAACCAAAATCCAAAACCTGCTGCAGCAACTGCCGCACTTCGGAAGCGACCTTGGCGTCAAAGCGACCTTCCAACGGCACAATCGCCAGTTGTTGCCCTTGCGGAGTTTCGGCGGTACGGATGCGCAGCTTAAAATCCATTGCTTCCAGTCAAGACCTCATGCCCCACCTTAGCACCATCGGTTGCTGCTATGACCCCCTCGGCAGAAAATCCCTCTTCTGCAGACAGAGAGGGTATCCTTCTTTGCCATGGCAACTTCCCACTGGTTGAGATTGTCTGCCGGATCTAGGCGCGCTGTGCCGTTGAGGCAGCTACCCTCCCTTCCTCTTCAGCCAGGGAGCAGTCCCTCACCCCCGGCCCCTCTCCCAAAAGGAGAGGGGAGCTAACTGCTCCGCCTGCAGACAGAGGGATCCAACCTTTACTTCCCGTCTCAGATCCTGGCGGGATCGAGGGCGTAAGTCGAATCGAGCGCGGCAAGGGACATGTGCAAGCGGGGTCGGTGCATGGCCAGCAACTGGGCCAAGCGCTTGCGCAGCTCGGTTCGCGGCACAATTGCGTCGATAAGCCCCTGGGCCAGCAGGTACTCGGCAGTCTGGAAGCCTTCGGGAAGCTTGCCCTTGCCGATGGTTTGCTCAATAACATTGGGCCCGGCAAACCCCACCTGGGCGCCTGGCTCGGCCAGGATCAAGTCTCCCAGCATGGCAAAGCTGGCGGTCACCCCCCCATAGGTGGGATGGGTAAGCACGGAGATAAACAACTGGCCGGCTTCGCGGTGCCTTTGCAGAGCGGCTGCCGTTTTGGCCATCTGCATCAGGCTGAGGATCCCTTCCTGCATGCGGGCTCCCCCAGAGGCCGAAAAAAGGATCAGGGGTAGGTGATCGCAGGTGGCGCGTTCGGTGAGACGGGTAATCTTCTCGCCTACGACCGAGCCCATGCTGCCGCCCATAAAGCGAAAATCCATCACGCCCATCGCCACCGGGATCCCTTCCAGAGTGCCCAACCCGGTCAGGACGGCATCCTTGAGCTGGGTGCGCTCCTGGTAGGCGGCCAGGCGCTCGGCGTAGGGCTTTTGGTCGAAAAAGTGCAGCGGATCGGTGGGGGCCAGGTGCTCGTCGAGGGGCTGCCAGGAGCCGGGATCCAAAAGCTGCTCCAGCCGCTGCGGGGCTGTGATGCGATGGTGGTAGCCACAGCTTGGACAAACCTGCCAGTTCTGCTGCAGATCTTTGCTGTAGGTGAGAGCGTCGCAAGCTGGACACTTCTGCCAGAGGCCGTCGGCAATCTCTCGCACTTGCCGCTCTTTGTCAAAGGGGCTGCTGCCTGTCAAGTTGAGAGAAGTCTGTTTGCGCCGCTCGGCAAACCAATCCAGTAAAGACATAGCCGCTGAGGTACCCCCCTAGCTAGGGATGGCCAGAGCTGAATCTACAAGCCCTGCCGGTGAGCTGCGAAACTCATCTTAACGTTCTCAAGCTATCAAAGAATCGCCAAGCTGGAAATAGAAACTTGCAGTAGCCATGACCGCAGAAACCCAGTGGCAGGTGTTGACCACAGGGGATGGATCCCTGACCTTTTTCTCCCAGGAGTTTGGGCAGGCTTTTCACAACCTCAGCGGCGCCGCTCAGGAAGCGCTGGAGAAGTTCGTCCGCCCTTGCCGGCTGGATCGGCTGCCGTTGGAGCGGGATCCGGAGGATCCCATTTGTCTTTTGGATATTTGCTTTGGCCTTGGCTACAACTCTGGCCTGGCCTTGGAGACAATCTGGCAGGTGCGGCCCGACTGCCCTGTAGAAGTCATTGGCCTAGAGCGCTCCCCGCAGGTGCCCCGCCAGGCCTGGCAGGTGGGGGTGGGATCCACTTGGAGCTTTAGCCAGGAGTGGCAACACTTTATCAACGAGGGATCCTGGCAATCGCCGCGCTGGCGCGGAACGCTGCTGTGGGGAGATGCCCGCCAAACCCTGCTCCAGGTGCCGCTGGGATGGGCGGATGCGGTGTTTTTGGATCCCTTCTCCCCTTCCGTCTGCCCGGAGCTGTGGACGGTGGACTTTTTGCGGGCAGTGGCGGCGCGAATGCGCCCCGGCGGGATCCTGGCCACCTATTCCTGTGCGGCGGCGGTGCGAGCAGCCTTGCTGGAGGCGGGGCTTTTCATTGGCTCGACGCCGCCGGTGGGTCGCCCTTGGCCGGGCACGGTGGCCTCACCCCAACCGGATCACCTGCCGCCCCTCTCCCCCATGGAGCGGGAGCACCTGAAAACCCGCGCCGCTGTGCCCTACCGGGATCCCACCTTGCAGGGAGACAGAGCCCAGATTCGGCTGCAGCGCCAGCAGGAACAGCAAACTTCACCCCTTGAGCCCACTTCCGCCTGGAAACGCCGCTGGCTTGTGCAAGCCTAGCAACTGGAGGGCAGCTTTTGCCGGGGTTGCTGTCGGGGTGTAGCCAAGACACCTGCACCAGTCCCGTACCCTTACGCACGCTGCTGTCTCTTGACAAAGTTAAGCTAAGATAAAGCTTTTTCTCCAGGGAACTGCTATGTCTACACTGGTTGCCCTTTGTGCCGAACAGCACCGGGTTATCCTGCAGTTCTTGGCTCGTCTCTCTCGGGCCTCGGAGTTGGATCTGGAGCAGCGGCGTCTCTGGGTGCAAAGGTTGCGGCAGCGCCTCTCCCGCCACATTCAATTGGAGCGCCATGTCCTCTACCCGCTGCTCAGGACGGCTCTGGCAGCGGATCCCCAGCTCAGCAGCCAGGTCAATGGGCTGGAGCAACAGTTGCGGGATCAGATCCCGGAGCTGACCCGCTTTTTGCACCAGGCGGAGCGTGAGCCGCAGCAGTTGGATCCCTCTGCTGCCCTTCACTTTTATCGGCAGTTGCGGGCCCAGTTTGCGCAGGAAGAGCAGCTCTTGCCCTCCCTCTTTGCCCAGCGTGTTTCTCCCGCCGCCGAGCAGCAGCAGTTGCGCCTGTTCCGCAAGCGCCTGCAGGCCAGTGCCCCCAGTTCTGCCGGTCGTCGCCTCAATTTAGAGGAATGGGAGCGGCAGGCCGTGACTCGCCCTGTCTTGCCCCGCGAACGCCTTTGGCCCCCGCCAGGTAGCACGGCGTCGATGGCCACGCCTTAACCGAGGACGGTCTTGTCTTTGGATTCTGCCTTGGGTAACTTTCTGCTGGTTTTGGCAAGCTGGCCTGTGGTACCTTTTCCCCAGCCGACCCCTTGAATCGATGCAACCCTGGGATCCCGAAACCTACGTCGACTCGATGGCCCAACTGCTGCAACTGCCCCTGCATCCCGACCATCGAGCGGGGGTGATCGCAAACTTCGCCCGCTTTTTGCCCCTTGCTCAACAGGTGCTGGAGTTTCCGCTGCCACCGACGGTTGAGCCAGATCCTACCTTCAACCCCCAGCCATGACCCCGGATTCCCCTCTTCTCGGCAGCGCCGACGGGTTCGCGATTGCCAGGGCCGTCCGCCGGGGATCCGTGAGCGCCCAGGCAGTGGTGGCCGCCTGTCTGGAACGGATTCGCCAGCGGGATCCCCAGCTCAATGCCTTTACAGCCGTGCTGGAAGCATCGGCCCTGCAGGCGGCGGAGCGGCTGGATCGACAGGTGGCCAAAGGGATCCCGGTGGGCCCCCTGGCGGGGGTGCCTTTTGCCGTCAAGAACCTCTTCGACGTGGCTGGCCTCACCACCCTGGCCGGTTCGGCGATCAACCGCGAGAACCCCCCGGCCACCCAAGATGCCACGGTGGTGGCCCGCCTCAAGCAGGCAGGGGCAATCCTGGTGGGCACCCTCAACATGGACGAGTACGCCTACGGTTTTGTAACCGAAAATAGCCACTACGGCCCCACCCGCAACCCCCACGATCTCAGCCGCAGTGCCGGCGGCTCTTCGGGTGGCTCGGCAGCAGCCGTGGCCGGGGGCTTGGTACCCCTCAGCCTGGGCAGCGACACCAACGGCTCGATTCGGGTGCCCGCCGCCTTGTGCGGCATCTACGGCCTCAAGCCCACCTATGGCCGTCTGTCGCGGGCAGGGGTGGCCCTGTTGGCTCCCAGTTTCGACCACGTGGGCCCCTTGGCCCGTTCGGTGGCCGATCTCGCCCTCAGCTTCGATGCCATGCAAGGGCCGGATCCCCAGGATCCCGTCTGCGCCCGCCGCCCTGCGGATCCCACCTTTGGGCAATTGGGGCAAGGGATCCAAGGCTTGCGCATTGCCGTGGCCGACGACTACTTCCTGCGGGGAGCAGAGCCCCACATCCTGGCCGGCGTGGAAAAAGTGGCCCAGGCCCTGGGAGCCCAGCAAACGGTGCGGATCCCGGAGGCCGAGCGCGCCCGCGCCGCTGCCTTCCTGATCACGGCTGCCGAGGGAGCCAACCTGCACCTGCATCACCTGCGAACTCGTCCCCACGACTTCGACCCGGCGACCCGGGATCGCCTTTTGGCTGGCGCTCTGCTGCCCGCCAGTTGGATCGTGCAGGCGCAGCGCTTTCGCCGCTGGTATCGCCAGCAGCTTCAGGCCCTCTTTCAAGAGATCGACCTGTTCATCGCCCCCACCACCCCCTGCTCTGCCCCCTTGCTTGGCCAAGAGAAGATGGTGATCGCTGGGGTGGAAGTCCTCACCCGGCCCAACCTGGGTCTCTACACCCAGCCCCTCTCGTTTGTCGGCCTGCCGGTGCTGTCGGTGCCGCTGCGCGAGAGCGGATCCCTGCCCTTTGGCGTCCAACTGGTGGCTGCCCCCTACCAAGAGGCCAACCTGTTGCGGGCCGCCGCCCATCTGGAAGCGCTGGGGATCCCGGAGGCGCGGCCTGCCTGAGCCAGCAGAAGCCCCCTTTCAGGCGCGTTTGAACCATATCTGGTGTTTTTTAATTTTAAATGCTCCGCTCCAGACGCTAAATGTGTGATCCCCTCGATGGGAGTAAAAATGTGCTACTCTTAAGGGCCGTTTTTGCCAGAGAGTTTGAATCTGGTTGGGGCAGGACGTGAGCTGCTTGCCTAGAGAGAGGAAAATCTTAAAGTAAAATTAATCCCCCAGTTGTTGTAGCGAATAACCTCTTTTCCGGGTTGGGTCGATAGAATGAACGGCATAAAATAGACACGGCACCCCCACCTGGATCTTAGTCGCTATGAAGCACCTTGATTCTGTGGCCCAGCGCTACATGAAACTGTGCGAGGCTTATCTTTCTCTCAACGAAGCCTTCGACAAATTGGATCAATCCCACAGCCGTCTGCAGCGCCACTTCAAACAACTGTTCGGCTATTTCAGCGCCGCTCAGCAGGCTTTGGTTCAACTGCCGCTCTTGCAGCAGCGCATTGAGCAGAGCGACCGCCGGCTTCATTCCCTGCGGGAAGAGCTACAGGCCAAAGAGGCTCGGCTGAGCGAGCTGATCGCCAACTATGACCAAGTTTGTGGTGAGCTGGACTCTACCAAAGCAGAGCTGTTGGGCGCTCAAGCGTTGATCGAAAAACTCGAGGCGGAAAACACTCAGGTTTTGGAACGCTTGAGTCGGCTGACCCGCATGGAAGAGGAAATGGCAAACTTGGCAGAACAGCTAGCCCAAGCGAACGCAGCTCGTCAGCAGATGGAAGTTCAAAACCGCGAGCTGGAACGAGCTTTGGGAGATCGGGATCAGCACATTTACAGCCTGCAAAAGCAACTGGCCCAACTGGAGCAAGAGATGGCCTTGTTGAAAGCTCAACGGGATGAGGCCATCGCTCGCGCTGAGCAGGCGGAAGCCGGGCTGAAAGCGCAAACCGACCAAGTTCAGACTTTACGAAACAAGCTCCATCAAGCCGAACAGCAACTGGCAGTGGTGGCCCTAAACGAGCTAGAGCTCTTGCTCGACCATAATTCGATCAATCTTTTGCAAGAAGCAGAGCAGGCTGCACAAGCGGATGCCCAGGTGCTGGCAACCCTGCCGGAGGCTTTGGCCGAGGCGGAAGGCATTCTGCTGGAGATCGACCAGTTCATTTTGGCTTGTTCAGGGCCCCTGCAGTCGCAGGCTGCCTGAGCGGGCAAGCGGATTAGCTAAAAACCCATCAGACGGGCAACAGCGGCCAGCTCGGGGGCAACCCCCGTGTGGACGGGAGCGGCTCCCTGTTGGGTGGCCGTGTCGGGATCCTTGAGGCCGTTGCCGGTGAGAACGCATACCACCTGGGCGCCGGCGGGCACCTGCTCCCGCCATTTCAGCAACCCGGCCACCGAGGCGGCACTGGCCGGCTCGCAGAAGATCCCTTCCTCTGCCGCCAGCAGACGATAGGCCGCCAAGATCTCTTCGTCGGTCACGCTGTCCACCCGGCCACCGCTGACCTGGACTGCCGCCTTGGCCTTCGCCCAACTGGCAGGGTTGCCGATGCGAATGGCCGTGGCCACCGTTTCCGGATGTTCCACCACGCGATCGAGGACGATGGGGGCGGCGCCGGCCGCCTCAAAGCCGTAGAGGCGCGGGCGGCGGCTGGCCTTGCCCTGTTGGCGGTACTGGCAAAAGCCCATCCAGTAGGCGGTGATGTTGCCGGCATTGCCCACGGGGATGCAGAGCCAGTCGGGGGCATCCCCCAACGCATCCACCACCTCGAAGGCAGCGGTTTTTTGCCCCTCCAGCCGGAAGCGGTTGACAGAATTGACCAGCGCCACCGGGTAGGTTTCCGCCAGTTGCCGCACCATGGCCAGTGCTCGGTCGAAGTTGCCCTGGATGGCGATGATCTCGGCCCCGTACATCAGGGTTTGGGCCAACTTGCCCTTGGCCACATAGCCATCTGGGATCAGCACGTAGGCCCGCAGGCCCCCTTTGGCCGCATAGGCGGCGGCTGCCGCCGAGGTGTTGCCGGTGCTGGCGCAGATGACGGCTTCCGCCCCCGCCTCTTTGGCCTTGGATACAGCCATGGTCATGCCGCGATCCTTGAAGCTGCCGGTGGGGTTGAGGCCCTCCAGCTTCAGGTAAACCTGGCAGCCCCGCCCCAGCCGTCGGCTCAGCGCGGGAGAGGGGACTAGAGGGGTGTTGCCCTCGTGCAGCGTAATTACAGGGGTGCCGGGGCCGACGGGGAGCCACTCCCGGTAGTACTCGATGAGGCCGGGCCAGAGCCCCACTTGGGCGCGGGATCCGGCCATACGGGAGGGATGGTTAGAATTGAGGGTGACCATGCTGCCGAGAAGTCGAGGCCATCGAAGAACTGGCTTTTTAACTGTAACTGTTTGGGGAGCGCTTGTATCGGCTCTGCCCCATGCCGGCAGGGGGGAGCCTATCCGGGCAAGGGCTGCAGGGCCAGGGCTTGGGCCAGGGCGTGCAGCTTGAGGCGGATCTCGGCCAACTCCTGGACGGGGTTGGAATCGGCCACGATGCCGGCACCAGCATACAGGCGGGCCCGCTCCCCCTCGATCAGGGCCGAGCGGATCCCGACCACCAGCTCGCCATTGCCCTGCAAGTCCACCCAGCCTAGCGGGGCGGCATAGCTGGCGCGATCGAAGGGCTCCACCTGCTCCAGCCACTGCAGCGCCGCCTGTTGGGGATAGCCTCCCACGGCTGCCGTCGGGTGCAGTTGGGCCAACAGGTCGAACAGATGCACGTCGGCGGGGAGCTCCACCTCGATGACCGTTTGCAGATGCTGGATGTTGGCCAGGCGGAGCAGCCGCGGTTGCGGGGAGATCTGAGGATCCATCCCCAGCCGGCCCAAAGCCTCTTGAATCGAGCGCACCACCCACTGGTGTTCGCGGCGGTCTTTGGCGCTGCGGAGCAATTGCTCGGCCAACATCCGATCCTGGTGGCCGTTGGCGCCGCGGGCGATGGAGCCGGCCAGCGCATCGATCTGCACCCGGCCTTGCCACACCGAAAGCAGCCGCTCCGGGCTGGCCCCCACGAAAACCTGAGCGGGAAGCGGGGACTCCTCTGGGATCCCTTGGCTCTCCATCTCTGAGGCAAAGGCGAAGACGCTGCAATCGGGGTGATGGGCCTCCAGATAGGCCAACAGGGAGGGGAGCGGGGGAGGGGAGGGCAACGCCAGATCCACGGCTTCCGCCAGCACCACTTTTTGCAGGGATCCCGCCTCAATGGCCTGCAGGGCTTTTTGAATCCGCGCCAAGAGGGCTGCTTCCGCCACCGCCACCTCCAGAGGGGGCTGCAGCTCCCAGCGGGGCAAGGGCGCTTGGGAAAGGCGCTGCATGTGGGCAAAAAAAGCGGCGATCTGGCCGGCCAAGGCTGCCGGGTCACTGTCGGGACCGATTTCCAGATTGAGCCGCGCCACCGTCAGCTCCCCCCCCACCTGCAACAGTTGCCAGCGGGGCAGAACCAACGCCGCTGCGCCACCGCTCCCGGGGCCGAAGCCAAAGCGGCAGAAGCACAAGGGGCGTTCTTGTCGGCTGCCACCCCTTGGCGGAGACTCGCTGCCGCTGACGGGAGCGACATGGACATGAGGCTGCAACGCTTGTACAAAAGCCCGTGCCGTCTGAAATCGCTCCTCCCCCGAAAGATCCACCTGCCGCAGGGATCCCCACCCCAGCACCCGCACCCTTTCTCCCTGGGTCTGGTGGGAGAGATAGCAATGGTGGGAGAAGCGGTTTGGGGGAAGCCAGCTCAACTGCCGGGCCAGCGCCGCCAGCGGATCTAGCCCTGGGACAGGCCGCGACAGGCTGAGGATTTGAGGGATCCCCTGCGCCCGCGCCCTCTCTTGGCAGGCGGCCAGAAGGGAATGCCAGCAGAGCCGCTCCCCCTCCTGGTCTGTCCCAACAGAGGCGGAAGTGATCGACGGCCAGGCTCTCGGCCGCTCCGCACTGGGGGCATTCCAAGAAAAAAGAGAGGAGGTCATGCAAAAAAGAGTACAGAAGCCGATCCCACCTTGGCCGAAAACAGGACGAGCGTCGACCCGGAGGGGAACCGCCAGCAGGGTACTTCAGGATACAAAATTATACGAGATCAGGAGACAGGCCGGTTGCTTGGGCCTTCAGGGGCAAAACCTGAGGAACTTCTTCACGGATTGCAAAGTTTCTTAGCATCCCTGGGGATGGGAACGGAAGCATCCTAACCTAACAAATACAGAGCATACACAGAACCAGAGAGAGCCAGGGCCAACATGCTCGCACAGCCGGAACCGTCCAAGAGAACGCGCAGGAGTCCAGAGGCCAGCCCAGTACAGCTTGCCGAAAAGAGCACTTGGGATCGTCCCTCGCGGCGGCAATTGTGGATGGCCGCCCTTAAGCCCCCCATGTACAGCGTGGCGATCATGCCCATCTGGGTGGGATCCGCCATCGCCTATGCCCAGGCAGGGGCGATGGATGTAGGAGTTTTGGCCGTATTTCTGGGAGCAGCCATCTGTCTTTTGGCTTGGGTCAACCTCAGCAACGACGTGTTCGATGCCCAGACAGGGGTGGACAAAAACAAGCTCCACTCGCTGGTCAACCTGACGGGCAAGCCGGGGCAGGTATTTTGGGTGGGGAATGCCTTTTTGGCCTTGGGGCTGGCAGGGATCCTGTGGCTGAGCTGGCGGCAATCGGATCCGACGGTGCTGCTATTGGTGCTGCTGGCCTGCGGGCTGGGCTACGCCTACCAGGGGCCGCCCCTGCGCCTGGGCTACCAGGGCCTGGGGGAGCTCCTCTGTTTTTTGAGCTTCGGGCCGCTGGCGGTTTTGGCCGCCCACTACAGCCAAAGCCGAAGCTGGTCGCTGCCGGGGCTGGCGGCCTCACTGGTGGTGGGGATGGTAACCAGTTTGATTTTGTTTTGCTCCCATTTCCATCAGGTGGAGGACGATCTGGCTGCCGGCAAGCGCTCGCCGGTGGCCCGCCTGGGCACCTTGCGCTCCGCCCGCCTCATCCCTTGGATCTGCGGCAGTCTGTTCGGCCTGATGCTGCTGTTTGTGGGGCTGGGGGCTTTTCCGGCCTGGACGCTGCTGAGCTTGGCCGGGATCCCGTTTGCGGTGCAGCTTTCCCGCCTGCTGTGGGCTTACCACGACCAGCCGCAGCGGATCAGCCACTCCAAGTTCATCGCCGTCAACCTCCATTTTTGGCTGGGGCTGTTTCTGGGGTTGGGCTTTATCCTCAGCCGTCTGGGATAAACCAGAACCTTAGAAATGCTCCAGATCCCGCCGCGGCGGCCTGTAAATTGCGGTAAGCTACAGCCTAGGTTGCCGGGCCCCGCTACCGGTCGTGGGCTAAGGATCGACGTGGAGAAGCAGCGAGAACAGGATGCGGCGATTTTTCAATTCCAATCTGGGGGTGACGCTCTTGGGGAGCAGCCTCTTAGCTGCTTTGGTCGGTTGGGCCTTGTCCATCGATATCGAAGAAGTGAAGGTGGAGTCTCCCCCCCCGGATCAGCCCCTTTCGGTCAGCCGCAGGGTGGATATTGTGGGGCGGCGGGGGGGCTATCGGCGTTGGCGGCTGATCGCCGAGCAGGTGGAGCTGGCCACTGGACAACAGGTGTTTGAGCAGGGGGCGCACGGCTACTTCTACGGAGAAAGTGCCGATCAGCTGGAAGGAGTGCCGGATCCGTTTTTTGCCAGCAGCGAGCAGATGACTTGGCAGGCCAAGCGTGCCCGCTACGATGCCAGCGCCGACGCGCTGTATCTGGATGAGGGGGTGGAGGTGAGGAGCGAGGATGGCAGCCTGCTCCTGACCCGCGCTCTGCGAATCACCCCCGAAGAGCGCATCGAGGTGCCGGAGGCCTTCACCCTCAAAGGGCAAGAAATGATCCTAGAGGGCCGCTCCGGCTCGTTTAACTTCCAATTTGCCCTCCTCAGCGCCCAGCAGGGCAAGCTAACTGTGCTGCCCTTGGATTCGGCGGCGGCGGATCCCGCTTCCACCACCATCACCGCCGACCAGATCACCTACGACCGCACCCAACAGGTGGCCGAAGGGAAAGGGAACCTGCGCATCCGCGAAGGCGGCCTCGAGATCCGCGCCCCTCAGGGCACCTACCTGCGCCGACAGGCCCAGAGCATTCTCTCCGGCGGCGTCGTGTTGCAGGAGGTGGCCGACCCTGGCAGCCGGGATCCCCTCTTGGCGGATCTGCGCTTGGCCCAGGCTGGCCCACAGGCTACTTCCAACCAACCGGATCAGGAGGTCACCATCATCGCCGACCGCCTCACCTACGACCGCAACACGCAAGTTGCCCGCGGGGAAGGCAACCTGGAAATCCGCCAGGGGGAAACCGTCATCCAGTCGGCCCAGGGCACCTACCGCCGTCGCGAATCCCAAAGCCTGCTGACGGGGGGAGTTACCCTGCGCGAGCCGGGGCGGGTGCTCACCTCCGCCCGCCTGGAGGGCAACCACCGCGACAAGATCTTCTTCTTCGAGGAAAACGTTCTCTACCGGCAGATGGCCGCCTCTACCCCAGCCGCCGGCGGCGGATCCCTGACGGAGGAGCTGCGCCAAGCCGAAACGGAAGTGCGGGCCGCCCGCCTGGTTTACAACTCCCGCACCGGCACCTCGGAGTTCAGCGAGGCCGTCGAGTTCATCCAGCGGGGGCGCAAGGCCAAGGCCAACCAGGCCACCATCACCCCTGAAAAGGTGGAGCTGCGGGGGGAGGTGGTGATTGAGCAGATCGAGGGGGACTGGCTGGCGCGGCGTCTGCAAAACCC
This sequence comes from Synechococcus sp. H55.11, assembly GCF_047462475.1. Lineage (NCBI taxonomy): Bacteria > Bacillati > Cyanobacteriota > Cyanophyceae > Synechococcales > Synechococcaceae > Synechococcus > Synechococcus sp. H55.11. Next base: position 30,724 of record NZ_JANSJI010000084.1, on the reverse strand, counting down.
GCAGACCCAGGCCGATGTGGACCAGCCGACCGTGATCTACGCCGACCGGGTGGAGATCGACCAGGCCAGCAGCGATGCCCGCTTCTTCGGCAATGTGGTCATCGTGCAGGCCAACCGCGCCATCGAAGGGGATCGCGCCGACTACTCTGACCAAGGGCAGATTTTCAGGATCACCGCCGACCAGGCTCCCGTCCTCCTCTGCGATCGCGGCGAGATCAATCCGATTCCCCGCGAGAGCGGCGCACCGCTGCCCGGTCGCGATGCTCTGGATCAGATGTGCCGGGGCGCCAACCGCCTCAGCGGCAGGCTGGTCACCCTGAACTTGGAACAGGATGAGTACACCGTCGAGGGGGACGAGCAGCAGCAGGGGATGTTTCAATTTCGCATCACCGATGCTCTCTGACGGGATCCCATCCTGGCTGGGGGTCGTCTAGATCTCGAAAGCTGGCTGAGGTTGTGCACCTGAGGTAACAGAGCCAAATGACCACCCCACTGGCCAAGGGTCAACGGCGCCGAACTTCTGCCCAGACGGGAAGCTTTTGGGGATCCCTGAAGTTGGGGGGCTTTTTTTTGGAGTTTTATCTCTGCAAAGAGATGATCCGCCCCTTCTTTTTGGGCGTGGCGGGGGGCACGGTGATGATGCTGGGCAACCAGCTTTTTATCTACGCCGATTTGCTGGTGAAAAAAGGCGCCCCTCCCCTCACGATTTTGCACATTCTCCTCCTCAACTTGCCCGCCATTTTGGTGGTCACCTTCCCCATCGCCGGCCTCTTTGCCACCCTGCTCACCCTGGGCAGGATGGGGGCCGATAGCGAGATCACGGCTCTGCGGGCCGCCGGGATCCCCTATCGCAAGGTGCTGATTCCGGTGCTCTGCATCGGTCTACTGATCAGCGGCCTGGCGCTGTTGACCAATGAAGTGATCGTGCCCCAGACCAACCAAAAAGTGAAAACCCTGAACACCAACCTCATCCTGGCTCAGGATGCCCTTCCGTTTGACTCCGAAGAAATTGTGCGGGTGGACGACGACCTTTGGTTTCATGTGGGATCCATTGACCCGAAGACCGGCTTGATGCACGATCTGCTGATTTTGGATCGCAAGGCCGAGACCGGCCACCTACGCTACCCGCAGGTGATCTCGGCCCAAACTGCGCAGCAGGTGGGCCAAGCGTGGCACCTGCAAGACGTGGTGATCCGTCGCTACGACGAGCGGGGGCGCACCTACTACGAGGGCCAGGTGGCGGAGATGGAGCTGAACATCGTCAACAAGTTGGTGGGCCTGGTGTACGCCGAAAAGGTGCCCCAGGAGCAACGGGCGGCAGAGCTGTGGGAGCAATGCCAGCGATATCGAGCGGAGCAACGTCCTTCTGCCGATGTGGCCCGCTGCCTGACGGAATACCACCTCAAGTTCGCCATTCCTTTGGCCAGCTTTTTCGCCATCTTGGTGGCTGCGCCCTTGGGCCTGCAAACGGTGCGGCAGACCGGCCGCTATGGTAGTGTGGCGCTGGCGATTGTCCTGGTGTTTATTTACTATGTACTGATGAGCTTAGGACGCGCGATGGGTCGAGTTGAGCATATCGATCCCTGGCTGGCCGCCTGGTTGCCGAATATGATTTTCGGCGGGGTGGGCTTCTCTCTACTGTGGCGGTTTTTACGGTGAGATCTGGCAACTTCCCACATGGCTTCAGCCCTTGGGCAAGGTGGCTAGCCCTTTGCTGGGGCAGCTCCCTGTGGTTGGGGATGGGGGAGGCGGTCTTTGCCCAGTTGGATCCCCTGCCCACCGATCTGGAGGGCTACCAGCGCTTTTGGGCGGCCCAGCAAAGGCGGGATCCCGGTGCCAGCCGATTGGGGAATCCCATCACCTTGGCCGAGGCCCAATCCTCCCCGCCTGCTGTGCCCTTGACGACGGCAACTGGATCTCCTGCGGCCTCTGGTTCTGATCCTGGAGCTTCTGGATCCCTGCCACCCAGCACCCC
>NZ_JANSJI010000084.1:0-28649 GCF_047462475.1 Synechococcus sp. H55.11 | reverse complement strand
CTGCGGCCTCTGGTTCTGATCCTGGAGCTTCTGGATCCCTGCCACCCAGCACCCCTTCTGAAAAGGCCCTCACGCCAGAAGAGTTAAACCGGCAGCGGCTGCAACGGCTTTTGGCCGAGGGGGCGGCGGCCCATGCCCGGCGGCAGGCACAACAGGCCCAGGCAACGCCGTCTTCCCGGCCCGCTTCAGCAGCGACGCCCCCTGCAACCGTTCCGACTCTGGACTCTCTCGGCTCCCCCCGTTCCCAAGCTGCTGCCCTGCGGATGGAAGAAGAACTCCGGCTGCGTCCCACCGAGGCTACGCGCGCCCTAGGATCCACTGTCGAGAGCCCGGCCACTGCTCAAGGGCAAGCGGAGCTGGGTGAGGCCTCCGGCCCGCTGTCGCCAACCAACCGGATCCCGCCTTTCCCCCAGACCGTTCCTTCCTTGATCTCGCAAGCCGGTGGGAGCTTGGCGATCCCTGCGTTGGGAGGGACGGGAACCACTCAAGGGGGAAGCGAAACCGGAACAGAAGCTTTTGTTCCTACTGTCGGTTCCCCCCTGGCCCCTCAACTGCTGGAGCAGTTCCCGCTTCTACGGGATCTGAGCACCGAGACGGCGGGGAACGTTGACCTAGGCCGAGTGGGGGGATCCCAGATTCGCCAGCAGCTGGCGGCCACCGCCACCAGCCAACGGCAGATCCCCCTCGACCCGGATCAGATCAACGTCAGTGGGGATGTGCTCCGCTACATCGCCGAACAAGACCTGGGCATTGCCGAGGGAAACGCCCAGATCCAACTGGCGGACGGCACCCGCATCACTGGCGAGCGGCTGTTGTTTTACCGGCGGGAACGGCGCCTGCGCAGCGAGGGCCCCTTCCGGATGGAACAGCCCCCTGGCCCCCAGGGTCGCGGCATCCGGCAAATCGAGGGGCGCAACTTGGATCTGGACATCCCCAGGCGGTCTGCCCAATTTGAAAACTCGCTGGTGATCCTGCCGGGGGAGGAGCCGGGCACCCAGGTTTTTGTGCGCAGCCAAGAGACCACCGCCCTGTTGGGGGATCAGATTTTTTTTGAGAAGGCCACCGTCACCACCTCGCCGAAGCCGCCCATCACCCACTACGTGCAAGGGGATCGGGTGGAGGTGTTTCCCGATGACCGGGTCATCGTTTACGACGCCCGCGTCTTTGCCGGCGGCGAGCTCAGCGAAGAGGGCGATCTGCGGGCGGGGCTGCAGATTGCCTACTTGCCTCTTTTCATTTACAGCCTGCGGGATCACCAGTGGGTGCTGCCGGGGCGCAGTGAGGCGGAAGGGGTGTTTGTCAAATCCAGTTGGGCCTATCGCTTCGACGAGTACAACTTCGGTGGCCTGCGGCTGGATGTCCTGCAGAAGAAAGGCCTGGGCATCGGCTTTCTGCACGACTACATCCTCCCCATCCCCGACAGCGTCAACTACGGGCGGGCCCAGTTTTACCTGGTAACCGAGGTCGACCAGCGGCGCTTCTCCAGCCGCTTCCGCCTCGACCACAACTTCGACTTCTACGCCGCCAACCTCCTCGGCCAAGAGGGCCAACTGCGGGGCCAGCTCAACCTCAACCTGGACAACACCTACCGCCCTGCCGGCGGGCGTAACGACAACGCCGACCTGCGCCTCAACACCACCTTTCAAGGGGATCTCTCCACCACCACCCTCAACATCAGCCGCAGTGGATCCCAGGAAAACGGCACCTATAGCTTTCCCCTCACCCTCAGCCACATCCAGCGCTATGGGGGCGTGCCTTGGCTGCAATCGGATCTGCGCCTGGACTACAACCAGCGGGTGAGCGTCAAAGATGGGCCGGATTTCGCTGATGCGCGGCTGACGCTGGGTGCCCAACTCACCCCACCCGGCTGGGGAGGCACCTACCGCCTCAACTACCGCGCCTACAGCAGCTCCAACGGCGACACCGAGCCGCGCCGCAACTTCGAGCTGGCCTTCAATCCCGATCTCCTCCGCATCACTCCCGATATCTCCCTCAGCAGCGCCCTCACCCTGACCCAAGAGCAACAGCCAGATCGAGAAGTGGGATCCGGCCTTAACTTTTTCAATCGCTACGAGCTGCGCTCCAGCCTTCAATTCAACGACATTCAACCGGCTCCCTGGATCACCTTCATGCCCGGCTCGATCGACTACACCCAAGTCCTGTACTCAACCCCCGACCAGGAATCCACCGTCAGCCTCAACCCCCGCCTCAGCCTCAAGCCCGCCGACTGGAACACCATCGACCTGCGCTACAGCCGCACCTTTTACGGCAACAATTCCGCTCCTTTTCAAACCCTTTCCGTCAGCCCCAAGGATGTCGATCGCCTCAACGCTAACATCAGCTTCTTTACGCCGCGCGACTTCCTGCCCAACGTGCCCCCCGGCTACATTGCCTTTGAAGATGACCTGCCCGGCGAGCTGCCCATAGCTCTGACCTTCCCGGACGACACCCCGGAGGACTTGGAAGCGATTGCCTCCCGCAACTTGCAGGAGCTGCAGGCGGAAGTAAAAAACCTGTTGCGCTTCGACACCACCCTTGGCTACGACTTTGTCGCCCAAAGGTGGGACACCCTCAACGCCAACTTTACCTGGAACACCACCCCTGAGCTATTCAACATCCAGGTGCAAACCTCCTACGACCTCAACGAGGGGCAGTTACAACCGATCCGTCTGGAATATCGAGGGCGCAGCAGCACCACCTTCAACCGGGAGCAGCGCTCGGGTCTAGATAGCTATGAGCCGGGGATCAGCTACGCGCTGCAGGCGGTTTACGATCCGCGGCTAGGCCAGATCTCTACCTATGGACTGGAGTTGGATGCCACCCTCGGCACGCAGTGGCAAAACCACTGGCGGCTCCGCCTGGGCCTGACGGAGGCAGGGATCCGCCGCATTGAAGTGCGCCGCGACCTGCGGGATTTCGAGCTGCGCTTGGCCTACGATCCGCTGGCGGAGTCGCTGCGCCTGGAGGGGATCCTGGTGGCTTTCCCCAGCCGTCCGGTGGGCCTGACCCAGGAGCGGGGGGAGTTTCAACTGACCTCTCCGGTGGGTGCATTCAGCCTGGATAGTCTGGCCCGCTGATCCGGAGTTCTCTTAGGTAAGGACTAGGTAACGACGTCTGGCTGCTGCCGACCCGTGCGGGCGCGAATCTGGGCAAGGTGATCGGCCAGTTGAATCTGCTCGGCCAGGGCCACCTGGGGATCCAAGCCATGCCGGGCGGGATCCAGCTCCAGTCGCTCTAGGTATACCCGCAGAGTGGCCCCTTGGGTGCCCGTTCCCGAGAGACGGTAAATAACACGGGATCCATCTTCAAAGCCGATGCGGATCCCTTGGTTACGGGTGGTGCTGCCGTCCACGGGATCGGTATAGCTGAAGTTGTCGGCATAGGTCACCCTGTGGGATCCCAAACGCTGGCCCACCCACCCGGGCAGGGAGCGCTGCAGGTTTTCCATAAGGGCCTCGGCCACTTCCACCGGCAGGCCCTCGTAGTCGTGGCGGGAGTAGACGTTGCGTCCGTAGATGTGCCAATGTTCCTCCACGATCTGCCGCACCGGCTGCCGTCGGACGGCCAGAATGTTCAGCCAAAACAGGACGGCCCAGAGCCCATCTTTTTCGCGGATGTGGTGGGATCCGGTGCCGAAGCTCTCTTCCCCGCAGAGGGTCACTTTGCCGGCATCCAATAGGTTGCCGAAGAATTTCCAGCCGGTGGGGGTTTCGTAGCAAGGGATCCCCAACTTGGCTGCCACCCGATCCGCCGCTTGGCTGGTGGGCATGGAGCGGGCAATTCCCACCAAGCCCTCCCGGTAGCCGGGCACCAGGTGGGCATTGGCTGCCAGCACGGCCAAGCTGTCGCTGGGGGTGACGTAGAATTGGCGGCCCAGGATGAGGTTGCGATCCCCATCCCCATCGGAGGCCGCCCCGAAGTCCGGCCCGTCTTCCCGAAACAGCAGCTCCAGCAATGAGCGGGCATGCACCGGGTTGGGATCCGGGTGTCCGCCGCCAAAATCCGGCAGGGGCTGCCCGTTGAGCACGCTGCCCTCTGGCGCTCCCAAGGATCCCTGCAAAATGGCGCGAGCATAGGGGCCGGTGACGGCGTGCATGGCGTCGAAGGCGATACGGATCCCAGAGGCCAGGTAGTCGCGGATGGCGTCGAAATCGAACAGGCGCTGCATCAGGCCCAAGTAATCGGCCACCGGGTCGATGACGGACACCGTCAGGGATCCCAGCCGTTGCTCGCCCAAGCACTCCAGATCGACATCGGCAGCTTCCAGGATGCGGTACTCCCGGATCTGCTGGGTACGAGCGTAAATGGCCTCGGTCAGCTTCTCCGGGGCAGGGCCGCCGTTGCCGATGTTGTACTTGATGCCGAAGTCCCCTTCTGGGCCGCCGGGGTTGTGGCTGGCCGAGAGAATGATCCCCCCATAGGCCCCGTATTTGCGGATGAGACAGGAGACCGCCGGCGTGGAGAGGATCCCTCCCTGCCCCACCAGTACCCGCCCCATGCCGTTGGCCGCCGCCATCTTGAGCAGAACCTGAATGGCCTCCCGGTTGTGGTAGCGGCCATCTCCTCCCACCACCAGAGTTTGGCCGGCGGATCCCTCGAGGACATCAAAAATGGATTGGAGGAAGTTTTCCAGGTAATGGGGCTGCTGAAACACGGGCACCGGCTTGCGCAGCCCAGAAGTGCCGGGTTTTTGGCCAGGGAAGGGAGTTGTGGGAACGATGCGCAGGCTCATAGGCTGCCGGAAATGCTGCTTGCCCTTCTACTATCTCATCTATCTCCCCCTTGGGCGGGGTTCGGGCGCAGAGTCCTTTCCCCTCCTCCACTTGATGGATGGGATCGAGCTCAGTTTTCAATCGCCTGGCTTAACCACCCACTCCACCGGCGTTTTGCCGGGATCGGGCAACTTCAGCGAGAACAGCCCCGCCGCCAAGATCAACAGGGTAGAAAACCAAAGGCAGCCCACCAAGCCATAAAGCTGGAAGAGGATCCCGGAGGTCACCGTCCCCAGCAGGCGCCCACCGGAATTGGCCATGTAGTAAAAGCCCACGTTGAGGGCGACATCGTCATCTTCTGTATAGGCCAACACCAGGTAGGAGTGCACCGCCGAGTTGAAGGCGAAGACGATCCCAAAGAGGATGAGGCCGCCGGTCACCACCCATTCCGGCGGCAGGCCGGCCATAAAGGCGGTGGCAATGAGTGCCGGCACTGCCGTCAAGGTCAACGTCCAGATCTGAATGGTGCGGGCCTTGGGCGCGCGGCCCGGGCGCCCTCCCCCCAACAGTTGCGGCGCTACAAACTGAATAAAGCCATAGCCGATAACCCAGATGGCCATGTAGCTGCCCACCTGCATAAACGTCCAGCCCAGCTCGTCGTAGAGGAACACCGGCAGGGCCACCACAAACCACACATCCCGCGACCCAAACAGGAAAAAGCGGGCCGCCGAGAGAAGGTTGATCTCTTTGCTCTTGGAAAAGAGGCGCTTGAAGGGGATCTTGGCCTTGACCTTGCCCATATCCGCCGGCAGCAGCGCCCCGGAGCAGAAGATCAAAGCCAGCGCCCCCGCCTGCACGAAGTTGGCCATGCGGAAGCCCAGGGGATCCCCGTAGATCTCGGTGAAGATCTGCAGCAGGGCCGCCCCCACAAAGAACCCCACCCCCTTGAGGGCGTTCTTGGATCCCGTCAGCATGGCCACCCAGCGGAACAGGCGGGACTCGGCCTCCTTGGGCACCACCAGGCGGATGGCGCTTTTGGAACTCATCTTGGTGAGATCCTTGGCGATCCCGGCCAGAGCCTGGGCCGTCATTACGTAGGCCACCTGGCCCCAGATCGGCCACTGCAGGTTGATCACCCCCAGCATCACCAGGCCGAAGATCTGAATGGCAATGCCCCCGTACAGGGTGAGCCGCAGGCCAAACAGGGATCCAATCCAGCCGCCCAGAAAGTTGGTGATCACCCCGAAGATCTCGTAGAAGAGAAACAGCATGGCAATCTGAATCGGGGTGAAGCCCAACTTGTGGAAGTGCAGCAGCACCAACATGCGGATGGCGCCGTCGGTGACGGTAAAGCCCCAGTAGGCGGCGGTTACCAGGGCATAGTTGCGCACGGCGGCAGCTTGGGCGCTCGAGACAGAAGTCATGGGCAGGCCTCCAAGGGAGATGTTTTTATAAACTGAGAGCCACTTTGCGGGCCAATTCCGCCATGCGGTTGGCGTAGCCCCATTCGTTGTCGTACCAGGCCAGGATCTTCACCTGGGTGCCGTCCACCACCATGGTCGAGGGGGCATCCACAATGCTGGAGCGGGGATCCCCCTTGAAATCCACCGAGACGAGGGGCAGCTCCTCATAGCCGAGGATGCCCTTGAGTTCCCCCTCGGCTGCAGTCTTCAAGAGGTGATTGACTTCTTCCACGCTGGTGGGCCGCCTCACCTCGAACACCGCGTCGGTCAAAGAGGCATTCAGCAGGGGCACGCGCACTGCAAGGCCGTTGAGCTTGCCGTTGAGCTCAGGGTAGATGAGGCCGATGGCCTTAGCCGAGCCGGTGGTGGTGGGCACCAAAGACAGCAGAGCCGAGCGCGCCCGCCGCAAATCCTTGTGCGGGGCATCCACCATACTTTGGGTGTTGGTGACGTCGTGGACGGTGGTGATCACCCCGTGTAGGATGCCGATCCCCTCGTGGATGACCTTCACCAAGGGGGCCAGGCAGTTGGTGGTGCAGGAGGCGGCTGTGAGCAAATGGTGGCGGCCCGGATCGTAGAGGTGGTCGTTGATGCCCATGACGATGTTGAGGGCCGCCTCATCCTGGACGGGGGCAGCCACAATGACCTTGCGCACCCCCGCTTTGAAGTAGGCGTCCAGTTCTGCCGCCTTGACAAATTTGCCTGAGCACTCCAGCACCAGGTCGATCCCCAAATCGGCCCAGGGGACTTCGCCAGGAGATTTGTACTCGCTGAAGGTGAGGGCTTTGTCTTGGATGCGCAGCCCTTGGCCGGATGCCTCGATGTCGATGTTCCAGCGGCCCTGCACCGAGTCGAACTTGAGCAGGTGAGCTGCGGTGGCAGGCCCGCCTTTGATCTCGTTGATGTGGGCAAATTCCAGCTCCGGCCAGCCCCAAGCCGCCCGCAACACCAACCGTCCGATGCGGCCAAAACCGTTGATGCCCACCCGCACTGCCATGTTGATTGATCCCAAAATCGTTCAGTAGGGATCCCGCCTTTTCAAATGAAGATCCCGTCTCGACTCTACCAGAACGCCCCACTCATTTCAAGACAAGTTGATGGAACCCACAAGGGATCCGCTGGGGTGGTGGGCATCGACAACAGGGTTCCTCCCCCAGCCGTTTTACATCAAATAAACGGTTGCGCCCAACCCGGCAAGCGGTGACCTAAGCTGGGAAAAGTCGTGCGTTTCTGGATGTGCCCTCGCCGCCTCAGCCTTCTGTGCCGGATGACTTTCCTCCCCTCCCCCCGCCCCCTCCCCGCTCTCCGGCCTTGAGGGTGGTGGAAACAGCTTTTTTGGCCAGCACCGCCGCTTTGATCTGGATCTTGAGCTACACGCCGCTGGCTCCCTTTATGCGTCTGTTTTTCCCCATTCCGGTGGCGCTGGCGGTGATGCGCTGGGATCCCCGCACCGGGGCGATGGCCCTGGTGGTCTCCGCCCTGTTGCTGACAGTGCTGATGGGGCCCACGCGCAGCATTCTCTACGTCATTCCCTATGGCCTGCTGGGCTACGGGTGTGCCCGCCTCTGGCAGCAGCGCTTCTCTTGGTATGTCTCGGTAGCCAGCGGCGCTGCCCTCAGCGCTTTCGGCCTGGTTTTCCAGTTGTTGCTCTCCTCCCTGCTGGTGGGGGAAAACCTCTGGACTTACGTGACCATCCAACTCACCGGCCTGACCAACTGGCTGCTGGATGTGTCCCTGGCCAGACTAGGGGTGTACTGGGTGGCGGAACCCTGGATGGTTCAGGTGGTGGTGGTGGCATTCATCGCCTTTAACTCCCTCATCTATGTGTTCACGGTGCATCTGGTGGCCGCTCTGGTGATGGAGCATTTCCGCTGCCCGCTGCCGCCGCCACCGAAGTGGGTGCAATTTTTGCTGGATTAGCAGCCTCCCATACTTCTGAGATGGCCGCTGTCATGAGATAGACTTGTAAGCCCTACTCTTTTGGCCTTCCGTCCTGTTGCTGACTCCTATGAATCCCCTGCCCCCGCCCGCTCACCCCTACCAGTTCCGTGCCTTGGGCCTGATCAAGGGATCCCTAAAAGCGATCCCCAAGACCTATGCGCAGGCGATGTTGGTTGCCAGCGATGGCGTGGAGTATCCGGCCACCCCTGGCCGCGCCGAGCTGCTGCGTCCTTTCACCCACTGCATCGAGAGCGGCCACACCTACTGGTACTACGTGCAGCCACAGCCGCGGTCGGGAGGCGCCCTAGGTCTGAGCGTCATCCGCATTCTGGCTCTGCCGGAAGAGGAGGCAGATCCAGAGCTGGAGGATGAGCCTTTTTTGCCTGCCCCCGAAGATGCAGAGGAGGGCTTCAACATTCGCGGCATCGTCGAGCCCCACGATGGCTTTGTTGAGATAACCGTGCGGCGCAAGCCCCAAGGGAACAAGCAATTTCCGCCCTTACAACTGCGCTTGGAGGGGTTTTTGCCAGGAGCTGTTGCGGGCGAGTTTTGGGATCTGTTAGCGGAGCGGGAGGGCCATGAGCTGCTGCTGGTGGATGGCAGCCGCCTCTTGACAGCAGTAGCCCAGCCTCAGAACCCCTCAGAATCGTGACGTCCTCCCGTCACTGACCGCAAGGAAAGTTAAAATTTTCAAAACAAAGAGTTTCCTGACTGATGGTGTCTGCTGCCGGCTTGTCCCAACGGGTCGCCCATCTATCCTCGTCCCCCACGTTGTCCATTACAGCTCTGGCCAAAGCCATGCAGGCAGAGGGTGTGGATGTGTGTAGCTTGAGCGCCGGCGAGCCGGACTTCGATACACCTGAGCACATTCGGGCGGCGGCCATCCGCGCCCTGGAAGAGGGCAAAACCCGCTACGGCCCCACCGCCGGGATCCCCGCCCTGCGCCAGGCGGTGGCGGACAAGTTGCGGCGAGAAAACGGCTTGGACTACAGCCCCGACCAGATCCTGATTAGCAATGGCGGCAAGCAAACCCTGTTTAACCTGGCCATGGTACTCCTGGATCCCAGCGACGAGGTGATCCTGCCCGTCCCCTACTGGGTCAGCTATCCCGAGATGGTGGCTTTGGCGGGGGCCAAGGTGGTGCGGGTGCAGACAGAAGAGGCTCAGGGGTTCAAACTCACCGCCGCCCAACTGCGCCAGGCCCTCACCCCCCGCAGCAAGTTGCTCATCCTCAACTCGCCGGCCAACCCCACCGGCGCCGTTTACCATCGGCAGGAGCTGGCAGCCTTGGCCGAGGTGATCCTGTCTGTCCCCCATCTGTATGTGGTCTGCGACGAGATCTACGAAAAGCTGATTTACGGACAAGCCTGCCACATCAGCCTGGGATCCCTTTGCCCTGACTTGGTGCCACGAGTGATCCTCAGCAGCGGCTTTGCCAAAGCCTATGCCATGACCGGCTGGCGGGTGGGCTACTTGGCCGGGCCCAAGCCCATCATCGACGCCGCCATCAACCTGCAAAGCCACAGCACCTCCAATGTCTGCACCTTTGCCCAGTACGGCGCCCTGGAAGCCCTGACCAGCCCCCTGTCGGCAGCGGCGGTGGAAAAAATGCGGCGAGAATTTTGGCAGCGGCGGGATCTGATGCTGGAGGGGATCCGCGCTCTGCCGGGAGTGACTTGTCCAGAGCCGGAGGGCGCCTTTTATGTGTTTGTCAACATCGGCCAAACCGGGCTAAGTTCGGTGGAGTTCTGCCAACGGCTGCTCCAAGAACATCACGTCGCCGCCGTGCCGGGCCTGGCCTTCGGGGCAGATGCCTACATCCGCCTTTCCTATGCCGCCGATCGCGCCACCCTGGAAAAAGGGCTGCAGCGGCTGCACCGGTTTGTGTCTTCCCTTTGAGGATCCAATTTGAGGATTGATAGAGAGCTGATCCAGCGGATGGATCCCTGCAGGCCGTCCTCAGCCGCGCAATCCCTATCTAAGGTGTAAACACTATTGCTTAACCCTAGCTATAGTGTTAGGGGATGGGCTACGAGGGGGATAACGCATGTCTGGCAGAACGGCGCTTGTCATCACCGTCGCCTGCTTGAGTGGGGGATCCGGAAAGACCACAGCCGCCCTCAACTTGGCCATCATGCTGGCAGAGCACGGCAAGACCTTGGCCGTCGATTTTGATCCGCAGGGCAACCTGAGCCAGTGGCTGGGCTGGACAGATTTGTCGGAGTCGGCCACCATTGCCGAGACGATTTTGCCAGGGGCGGATCGGGTTCACATTCGGGAGATCATTCGTCCGCCGCTGAATGAGGATCGCCAGGAGCGGCTGTGGCTGGCCCCCAGCGACTACAGCCTGTCGCGAGCGATGGACGCGATTGTGATGGAGCCGGGGCGGGAGCTGTTTTTGAAGCGGGCTTTGCGACCGATTTTGTCGGAGTATGACTTTTTGGTCATCGACAGTCCCCCCTCGAAAGGGCTGCTCACCTACAACAGCATTCTCAGCGCCGATCTGTTGGTGGTGCCGACGGAATGCACCCAAAAAGGGGTGATGGGGGCCCTGAGTACCCTGGTGCTGCTGAAGGAATTGGGGGAGCTGGATTTTCAGGTGCCCAAGTTTCTGGGGGTGCTCCCCACCCGGGAGCAATGGGTGGGCAACAACCGCACCAAAATGTCGCGGGCAGCGGTGGAAGCCCTGGCGGAAATGATGCAAGGGATCCCCATTTTTACCCCGGTGCGGCAAAGCACGGTGGTGCAGCAAACCAACAGTATGGGCTGGTCGTTGGCAGAGGCCGGAGAAGAGGTTTTGGCCCAACCTTATCGCGAGATCCTTGAGGTGGTGTTGAGGTCTCGCTAAGATGGCTACCACCAAAAAGCCCCCCAAGAAAAAATTGCCCACTGGCCCTACCAAGGCCGATCTGCTCTCGCGCATGGGGGTGAATAAACAGCCAGAGCTGCCCGAACCTGTGCCTGTCGATTGCGTGGATGCTCCGCACCGTCCCAAAGACAACAAAGAGACACAGCCTCTGGATCTGCCTCGCCCTGGGGCAGTGGGTGTCGAGCCGGAGCAATCTCCCGTGGCCTCGCCCCGTCAGGGCTGTGCTGCCACAACCCCGCCAGAGGCAGAGCGGATCCCTCTTTTGGCCGATGCACCCTTCCCACCTGAAGCGCCTTCTCTGGGTGGAGATCTTGACGTGGATCCTCTGCCCGTCCTGTCGCCGGCTCCGGTCGAGCAGGTCAACCCGGCCAAATGGGCTACGCTGCCGACTGAAGGGCAAGCCGAGCTTCTGCCCCCTGCCACCACCTGTACCGGCGATGGAGTTCACCAAAACGGTGCCGCCAAGCCAGCGGATCCCCGCGAGGCCCTCGATGCCCAACTGGGCCTGCAAAAGCTCACCCTCAAATGGTCTATCAAGAGAGTACAAAAGCTGGGATCCCTGCAAAGCACCACCGGGCTGCCGGGCGAGATTTTGCTGGAAGTCCTGCTGGATCATTGGGAACGACTGCCCAAAGCATTGCAACAAGAGTGCCTGCTGCAGGCCCACCGCATTCGCGTGGAACGGCTGGTGGTCAGCCAAAACTTCACCATCGCCACCATTGAGCAACTGCTGAGCAACTGTTGAACGAGACCCATTGATCCCGATCCGCTCGGGTGGGAATTCCGCTCCAAAGGATCTCTGTCCTCGAGTGCCAGGCAACGGTAGAACCAAGTCCTGTGCTACGGTCAGAGTAGGTTACCCCCAGCTTTTCAGCCTGTGCTCCCTCCCCCGCTAGCGGACGGCCATCCCAGCCTTTTTCATTTCTACTCCTCGCTAGAGCTCTCCATCGTCTGCGAAGCAACAGCAGGGCCGCAAGGGGAGTGCCATCGCTATTTTTTAAGGGTCGCGTAGCGTCAGCGCGCTGTGAGACGAGCGGGTTTTGATTGGAGCAGTAACTTTTCATGAAAGCAGTAGATTTGGCCAACGCTATCCAGCAACGGCGCACCTTTGCCATTATTTCCCACCCCGATGCCGGGAAAACCACGCTTACGGAAAAGCTGTTGTTGTACGGGGGGGCGATTCAAGAAGCGGGGGCTGTAAAGGCCCGCCGCGCCCAAAAGCGGGTTACCTCCGACTGGATGGAGCTGGAAAGGCAGCGGGGCATTTCCATTACCTCGACCGTGTTGCAGTTTGACTACCGCAACATTCGCCTCAACTTGCTCGATACTCCCGGCCACCAAGACTTCAGTGAAGATACCTACCGCACCCTGGCGGCGGCTGATAACGCTGTGATGCTGGAAGATGCCGGCAAAGGGCTAGAACCCCAGACCCGCAAGCTGTTTGAAGTCTGTCAACTGCGGAAGTTGCCGATTTTTACCTTCATCAACAAGATGGATCGCCCCAGCCGGGATCCCTTGGAGCTAATGGACGAAATTGAGACTGAGCTCGGCCTCAAGCCCTATCCTGTAACCTGGCCGATTGGCTCAGGGGAGCGCTTTACAGCTTTGTTTGACCGACGCACGCAGGAGTTTCATTTCTTTGAGCGGGTCTCGCGGGGACGGCTGCGGGCCAAAGAAATGGTCATCAAGCTGGGGGATCCGCAAATTGAAGACTTGGTTGAAAAAGATCTCTATTACCAATTCAAAGAAGAGCTGGAGCTGTTGGATGGCCTCATGCCCAGCTTGGATCTCAAGCAGGTTCATGCTGGCAAGCAAACGCCGGTCTTTTTCGGCAGCGCCATGACCAATTTTGGGGTGGAGCTGTTTCTCAATGCGTTTCTGGAGTATTCTCTGCCGCCAATGCCCCACGAGAGCACGGCAGGGCTGATCCCACCCGAACATCCTGAGTTTACCGGCTTTGTCTTTAAGCTACAGGCCAATATGGATCCCCGCCACCGGGATCGCCTTGCTTTTGTGCGCATCTGCTCCGGCAGGTTCGAGAAGGACATGGTGGTCAACCATGCCCGCCTCAACCGCCCCATCCGCCTCTCCTATCCCCAAAAATTGTTTGCTCAAGAGCGCATCTCCATCGATGAAGCCTATCCTGGCGATGTCATCGGCCTCAACAACCCTGGCATCTTCAGGATTGGGGATACCCTCTACACCGGCCCGAAGTTGCGCTACGCCGGGATCCCCAGCTTTTCGCCGGAGCTGTTTGCCTATTTAAAAAATCCCAACCCCTCCAAGTTTAAGCAGTTCCAGAAAGGGGTATCAGAGCTGCAGGAAGAGGGAGCGGTGCAGATGATGTACTCCCTCGACGAGTCCAAACGGGATCCGATTGTGGCCGCAGTGGGCCAGTTGCAGTTTGAGGTGCTGCAGTACCGCCTGGAACATGAGTACAACGTCGAAACCCGGCTGGAGATGCTGCCCTACACGCTGGCCCGCTGGGTAGAGAATGGCTGGGAAGTTCTGGAGAACATCCCCAGCCTGTTTAACACCCTTATCGTCAAAGACATTCAAGATAGGCCCGTTCTCCTCTTTAAAAACGAGTGGACCTTGCAGCAATTCATCAGCAGCAACCCCAAAATCAAGCTGAGCAAAATCGCCCCCCTTGAGGATCTCAGTCCAGAGTCCAATGGCAGCCTGTAGAGGCATCCTAAAGAACTCTCCTCCCATCCGATGGTCTGACCGCAGCCCTGTCCATCTAGCCTTGACACTCTTAATTTTCTGGGCAAGCTGCTTGGACGCGGATCCCAGATTTTTGTAACACAGGCGACTCAGCCATGTCTTTTTCCTCAAGTGCCGGATCGGATCCCTACTGCTTGGAAGCGGCTGCCAGTGCCGAGGCACCGCTTTGCGACCGCTCGTTGTGGGGGCTGGATCCCCAGGCCATTTTTTTGAATCACGGCTCTTTCGGTGCGACCCCGAAAAAGGTGTTGCAGGCCCAAAGTGCTTGGCAAGAACGCCTAGAGGCCCAGCCGGTGCAGTTTATGGGGGAAGAGCTGCCGCGGGCTTTGCGGGCGGCGGCGGCAGAGCTGGCCCAGTTTGTCGGGGCCGAACCCGAAAATCTCGTGTTTGTGGAAAATGCCACTGGCGGCATCAACACGGTGTTGCGCTCGCTGTCGTTTCGGCCAGGGGATCAGATTGCCTGTACCAACCATGGCTACGGGGCTGTCCGCCAGGCGTTGCGCTATGTCTGTGAACGCTGGGGGGCCGTGCTGGCGGAAGCGCAGATCCCCTTCCCCATTGCGGGGCCGGAGCAGGTTCTGGCAGCGTTTGCAGCCATTCTCACCCCCCAGACTCGGCTGGCGGTGGTGGATCACCTCACCTCGCCCACGGCCCTGATCTACCCCTTGGCGGAGCTTGTTGGCCTCTGTCGGCAGCACGGGATCCCGGTCTTGGTGGACGGGGCCCATGCGCCGGGGGTTCTCCCGTTGGAGTTGGAAAGCCTAGGAGCCGATTGGTACACCGGCAACGCCCACAAGTGGCTGTTTGCCCCCAAAGGCTGTGCCTTTCTGTGGGCGGCCCCCCACCGCCAGGCCCAAACCCATCCCCTGGCCATCTCCCACGGCTATGGGCAAGGGTTCACAGCCGAGTTCGACTGGGTGGGCACCCGCGATCCCAGCGCTTGGCTGGCCATCTCGGCAGCCCTGGCCTTCATCCGGGAGCTGGGGGTGGAGAGGCTGCGCCGGTACAACCACACGCTGCTGCTGCAGGCGCGGCAGTTGCTCTTGGAAAAACTGGAAGGGATCCCACCCGCCCCTGAGAAGATGTTGGGCTTCATGGCGACCCTGCCCTTGCCACCCTTCTGGCAACAGTGGATCCCGGAGCTGCCCTTGGCGGAGCGGGCCCGCCGCCTGCACGACTACCTCTGGCAGATGCACCGCATCGAAGTTCCCATCATTCCCTTTGCCGGCCAGCTTTGGGTGCGCATCTCGGCCCAGGTTTACAACCATTTGGCTGAGTACGAACAGTTGGCGCTGGCCTTGCAGCGGTTGCCGAAGTGATGTGCGCCCTCACCCCCAACCCCTCTCCCAGAAGGAGAGGGGAGATGGGGTTGAGAAAGAGTTTTGCTGTTCTATCCGCCCTGGGTTTGGGCTGCCGGGAAAGTTCGGCTAGAGTCAGATCAGTAGCTGCGTTCACTTCTTGCTCGGATCCCCATGCTCTCTCCGGCTGCCATGCAAGCCCATCTAGGCCCCATCGATCTGGATCGCCTGCTCACGCCTGAGATCCAGCGGCCAGCCCGCTACTTGGGGAAAGAATTCGGCGCCGCCCACCGCCCCTGGGACTCGGCGCGGGTGCGTTGGGTGCTGAGCTACCCGGAGCTGTACGAGGTGGGGGCTTCCAACCTGGGCCACATCATTCTCTACAACATCCTCAACGCCCAGCCGGATCAGTTGTGCGACCGCACCTATCTGCCAGGCCCGGATTTGGCGGCCCGGATGCGGCAGTTGCGGATCCCGCTGTTTGCCGTAGAATCGCGCCGCCCCTTGCGCGCTTTCCATATTATCGGCTTCAGCCTGGCCTACGAGCTGGGGGGCACCAACATCTTAGAGATGCTGGATCTGGCCGGGATCCCGCTCAAATGGTGGGAACGGCAAGCCTTCACCCCGCAAGAGTGTCCCCTGATCTTTGCCGGTGGGCCGACCGCCACCTCCAACCCAGAGCCCTTTGCCGACTTTTTTGACTTCTTCGTCTTTGGGGATGGGGAAGAGGTACTGCCGGAGATCGGCCAGGTCTTGGCCGGATCCCTGCACAAGCCCCGCCGAGAAGTGCTCTTGGAATTGGCCCAGGTGCCGGGGGTGTACGTGCCCCAGTTTTACGAGGGGATCCCGCCCCGACCCATCGTGCCCGGCGTGCCGGAGCGTATTCGCCGCCGCGTAGCGCTGCCCCAACCCCAATACGCTGTCGGCCTGGTGCCCTTGGTGGAGACCGTCCACGACCGCCTGGTGATGGAAGTGCGGCGGGGCTGTACCCGCGGCTGTCGCTTTTGCCAACCCGGCATGCTCACCCGTCCAGCCCGCGATGTGGAGCCGGAAGCAGTAGTGGAAGCAGTGGTGCAGGGCCTGCGCAAAACCGGCTACAACGAATTTTCCCTCTCCTCCCTCAGTTGCTCCGACTACCTTTCCCTGCCGGCGGTGGGGGCCGAGCTGCACAACCGTCTCCTTGGCCAGCAGGTTGCGCTCTCGCTGCCCAGCCAACGGGTGGATCGCTTCGATGGGCAAATTGCCGCCATCATGAAGGGATCCCGCCGCTCGGGGCTGACTTTTGCCCCAGAAGCCGGTACCCAACGGCTGCGGGACATTATCAACAAGGGCCTCACCGACGCCGACCTGATTCGCGGCATCCGCACCGCCGTCCAAGAGGGCTGGGACAAAATTAAGCTTTATTTCATGATTGGCCTGCCCGGCGAGACCGACGCCGATGTGCTGGGGATCGCCCGCACGGTCGAGATGCTGCAGCGGGAGTGCGCTGCCCTGGGCCGCAAGCGGGTGGAATTTACCCTCACCCTCTCCAACTTCACGCCCAAGCCCCACACCCCCTTCCAGTGGCACCGGGTAGACTACGCCGACGTGCAGCGCAAGCAGGGCCTGCTGCAAAAAGAGCTGCGGCGGCTGCGGGGGGTCAAGGCCCACTTCACGGATATCCGCTTCAGCATCCTAGAAGACTTTATCGGCAAGGGGGATCGCTCCCTGGGCCGCATGATCGAGCAGGCCTGGCGGGCCGGCGCCGGCCTGGACGCCTGGTGGGAAAACATCGACGCCGCCTATGCCGCCTGGGTGAAGGCCTACTGCGGCGAAGCCGTGGATCCCAGCGCCGATCCGGTCGCCCTCTGCGCCCATCTCCCCATGCGCGAGCTGGGTTTGGAGGATCCCTTGCCCTGGGATCACATCGATACCGGCATCGACAAAAAATGGCTGCAGAAAGACTACCACCGCGCCCTGGAAGCCATCACGGTGGAAGATTGTTCCTTTGAGAAGTGCTCCGCCTGCGGCATCTGCGGCCCCGGCTTTGGCCACAACATCGTCATCCCGCCCCCGCCCGTCCCGCCCCTGCAAAGCCGGCCCACCCCCACCCCGGATCCCCTGGAGCCGCAGCCGCCCGCCCAGCGCTTCCGCATCACCTACGGCAAAACCGGGGATCTGCGCTGGCTGGGCCACCTGGATCTGATGCGGCTGTGGGAACGGGCTTGTCGGCGAGCGGGGCTACCTCTGGCCTTCAGCGGCGGCTACCACCCCATGCCCCGCCTGGCCAACGCCAACGCCCTACCCATTGGCCAGGAAGGCTATGGAGAGATCCTCGATCTGGAGTTGCTGGAGCGGCCTGAGGGGCCCGTCACCCCTGAGGAACTGCGCGCCCTTCTGAGCGAACAACTGCCCCCTGAACTCTCCATCCGAGCCATCCAAGCGATCGGCCTGCGGGATCCCTCGGCCACCGAAGCCGTCTATGCTGCCGAATATCAGCTCACTGTAAGTTGCGAGTCGCCCACTGCCGACTGGCCGGCCTGGGTCACCCAGATCCTGGATGCGCGCGAGATCTGGATTGAGAAACGCTCCAAGTCGGGCAAATCCGCTCCCTTCAATGCCCGTGCCCTGCTCTACTACCTGGAGTTTCAGGGCTTGGCCCCCGACGGCAGCGCCCACCTTCTCTACCGCGGCAGTTGCCGCAACGACGGCGCCTACCTACGGCCCAACCAACTGGTGCAAATGGCCGAGTCCCTGGGGTTGCCCTGCTGGACGTTGCAGACGGCCAAGCGGCTGCGCCTGTTGTGGGAACACCCCCTGTCCGATCAGGATTAAGGATTTCCCAGGGGAGCAGCCCAGCTGTTGAGATCCGGTCGCAGCAGCGTTGCGCGGCAAAATGGCCAAGTGCCTATCTGGGCTGAGGGATCCCACAAGCGCTATAATGCTGCTACTACTGGCTCCTGCCGCTGTGGGGCTTGCCGAGCATCAACCTGACCGAAGGCGGAGCGAGCAGCAGGCAAAGGTTGGGCCGGGTTTTGGAATGGAGACACTCTTAGCTCAGTACCCGGGGCAAGTAACAGGCACGGCGGGGTCAAACCATAGGTGAACAGAGGGATCTGACCGTTTGACCTAGCCCGGGCTATATCTTAACCCTGAGAAGGTGCTTCTTTCCACGTGCAAACCCCGTCTTGTTGTTGGCTCAGGCTGGGGTCGCACAATTGGGGTTCTGCAAGGAGCCAGCGTCCCATCTCCCGAGGCGGAGCCGTCATGCTTACTGAGCCTGTCGATTGAGCCCATCCATGAATCTCCATGCAAACCTCACCCCATTCATGCATCTCCACCGATGAGCTTTCGTTGCAAGCAGCAGAAGCCCTGCGCTGGACTCGCCAGGGCCAGCATCGGGTAGTTCACCTGAACTTAACTCGCCTCACCCCTTGGATGAGGAAGCTAATCGGTTCTATTCCGTCAGAGCAGAGCTTAGGGTAATAGACAACTCCATGATGAGTCGATCTTGGTTAAAGAAACTTGAGCGGATCCCGGCCAAAGGACGACGCCTCGCCCGAATGAGGGTTCAGTCCGCAACCGCGTGCCCTTGGGGCGGGGAGGAGGGTTAATGCCCAGGCAGATCGTCATTGCCGAGCAACATCGAGTGGCAGCCGTCTTCGCCGAAGACCAAGTGCAGGAGCTGATCGTCGCCAGCGGCGCTCACCAAGTGGGGGATGTTTACGTCGGGATCATCGAGAACGTTCTGCCCAGCATTGATGCCGCTTTTGTCAACATCGGCCCCGCCGAACGCAATGGCTTTATCCATGTCAGCGACCTAGGCCCGCTGCGCCTCAAACGCAACCATGCCTCCATCTCCGAGTTGGTCTTGCCCCAGCAAAAGGTGCTGGTGCAGGTGATGAAAGAGCCCACCGGCAACAAAGGGCCAAGGCTAACCGGAGATTTGGCCTTTCCAGGGCGGTATTTGGTGTTGCGGCCCTACGGCAAAGGCGTTCACCTGTCCCGGCGCATCGAGGATCGGGAAGAACGCAACCGTTTGAAATCCCTGGCTATCTTAATTAAACCTCCGCAGATGGGCCTGCTGGTACGTACCGAAGCGGAGGGGGTATCCGAAGAGGCGATAATCGACGACCTGGAGCAGTTGAAAAAGCTCTGGGAAGATATTCAACAGCAGTATCAGGCGGCACGGGAGCCAGGCCTGCTCAGCCGGGACGATGATTTCATTCAGCGGGTGCTGCGGGATGTCTACTCGGAGGACGTGAACCGCATTGTTACCGACTCTGTTGCTGGCGCAAAGCGGGTGCGCAGCTATCTGCAAGGTTGGAACAAGGGCCAGATGCCGCCTGGCGTCGTGGTCGATGCCCACCGCGAGCCCACCCCCATCCTGGAGTATTTCCGGGTCAATGCGGTCATTCGCCAGGCGTTGCGGCCTCGGGTGGATCTGCCCTCCGGTGGCTACATCGTCATCGAGCCCACCGAGGCCCTGACGGTGATCGACGTCAACTCCGGCTCTTTCACCCAATCGGCCACCTCCCGCGAGACGGTGCTGTGGACCAATTGCGAGGCCGCCACCGAGATCGCCCGCCAATTGAGACTGCGCAACATTGCCGGTGTGATCGTGGTGGATTTTATCGATATGGATTCCCGCCGCGACCAGTTGCTGGTTTTGGAGCACTTCAACAAGGCCCTCTCCAGCGACAAAGCTCGCCCCCAGGTGGCCCAACTCTCGGAATTGGGTCTGGTGGAGCTGACCCGCAAACGGCAGGGGCAAAGCCTTTACGAGATCTTCGGCCATTCTTGCCCCACCTGCGAGGGGCTGGGGATCCTGGCCCGTCTGCCAGGGGCGGAGCCGGGACGGCTGCTGACCGTCGAAAGTGGCCTGACTGTAACACTGCCCAGCGAGGCGGAGGAAGGGGATGAGGAAGAGGCTGGCCCGATCCTGCCCCGCGATGGCAACGCCCAACGGGCCCGTCTGCGAGTCGGGAGCGATGGGTTGTCTCGAGGCGATAGTCGCGCGCTGCTGCGGCGGTCACGCTCTGCCCCCGGACAACGACGCCCCAGCCCGGATCCCTTTTCGCCCTTTGCTGCCTCAGTCGATCTGGAGGAGCCACGGGTTGAAACCGAACGCAAGCGCTCCCGCGAAGACTGGGGGGATCCCCGCACTAGCCAGCGCCTCGTTGTGCGCAGCACGGATACGCTTGCCGAAGAGGAAACCCCGGAGCCGCTTGGGGAGGATCCCCTGCAGGGGGGTGGAGCAGAGCCGAAGCGCCGCGAACCCCGCCGTTCTGGCCGCGCCGAGGAGGCAGAACCCACCCTACGCAAGAGCCACACTGCCCCGGCCCGAGCTGCTGGCGCCAGCGGGACGGAGTCCTCAGAAGGCCGTCCAGCTCCGCCACGGCAAACCATCACCGTGGAGATGACCCCGCTGCAACAACGGGTCTACTCGGAGTTGGGGCTATCGCCGCTGTTGCTTCTGGATCAGCCGCCACCTTGGGGCCGCGACCTGGCGGTTAGGGTGGTTCTGCCGGGAACTGTCAAGGCGGAAACCAGGCCAGAGACTGAGGCCACTGCTCAGTCGGAGGAGTGGGTGCCCGAAGCGGATGCCTTGCAGGAGAAGGAGCCGGTGGATAACCTTCCCCCACCCGAAATCCCCTCTGCTGAATCGTTCCCATCAGCGGTGGGGAGCACCTTGGCCGAGCCACCGGCGGAACAGGGGATCAGCCCTGCCCAGCAATCTCCGGCAGCCTCCAGGCGACGCCGCTCCCATAGCAGTTAGACCAGCCGGTTGAGCGCAGGAGCACGGTGGTCTGGTGGGTTGATGGCTCCAGGGCTGGCGTTGTGGGCAAGACGGCGAAGCCCAGTTTGGTTTGGGAGGGATCCCTTTGGCAACAGGGGATTCTCCGAGTGGCGGGGGTGGACGAGGTGGGGCGGGGGGCGCTGGCGGGGCCGGTGGTGGCAGCGGCGGTCATTTTGCCGGCCCAGATGGATCCCAAAACGCTGGAGGGAGTGAGGGATTGCAAACAACTGCGCCCGCCGCAGCGCACCCACTGGGCGGAGCGGATTCGCCAGGTGGCCCTGGCTGTGGGTATTGGCAGCGCCTCTGCCGCCGAGATCGACCAGCTCAACATTCGCCAGGCCACGCTGCTGGCCATGCAACGAGCGCTGGCGCAGGTGGGGGAAGTGGAGCACATCTTGCTGGATGGGTTGCCGTTGGCCGAGCTGGGATCCCGGCAGACGGCGCTGGTTAAAGGGGATCAGCTCAGCCTCTCCATCGCCGCCGCTTCCATCGTGGCCAAGGTCTGGCGGGATGCCCTGATGCAAAGCTGGGATCACCAGTACCCTGGCTACGGCTGGCGCACCAACGTGGGCTATGGCACGCAGGAGCACCGACTGGCGTTGCAAAACCTAGGGCCGACCCCGCAGCACCGCCGCAGCTTTTTCCCCTTGGCAGAAGGGAAAATCAGGCGATAAGATAGGTTATGCAATAGCGCTGCCCACGTAGCTCAGTGGACTAGAGCACTGGGTTCCGGTCCCAGGTGTCGGAGGTTCGAATCCTTTCGTGGGCGCTTCAAACGTACAGACGAGCCAAGTCCCTGCTGTAGGGCAGGGTGGGCATAACTTGCCATTGGGAACAGGAGCCAAAGCTGATTCAGGGGTGAACCACCCCATTGGCCTCAAACTCATATTCCTCAGGGGCGACCGGAACGCAGAGGGTTGATGGGCCAAACACTCGATCTCAAGGGCTTGCGGTCGGCTCTGGCAGCACGTAAACGGACTCCACCTGGCTCCCTGCTGCCGGCGCAGCCTGGATCGTGCCTTTTTCGATGTAATAGATGACCTTTTCTGCTTGCAACTGATTTTCCCCTTGGCGGATGGTGACCTGGCCCTCCAGCTCAATGCGTTGCTCCTGGCTGTAGTACACCGCTCTTTGGGCGCGGGCCGTGAGGCGCTCGGCAGGGAAGCTGAGGGTGACGTTGCCAGTGGCTATAAACACCCCCGTATTGGCATTGGCCTCCTGAACATCAGCGCTAATGCTGATGGCGCGCGGATTTTGCCCCCAGGCCGGGCCGGGGATCGCAAGCGCCACCACCACACCCATCGACCAGCCCAGCTCCCTCAGCCGGCCCAAAACCTTGCGATCGAGGTTGATCCCCAGTGCCATCCCATCACCTTGTCAAACCACCCCAGCAGCCAGTCTAGCCTGGGATCCCGGATCCCTTCTGACGGGGCAACGTGTTAATCGCTTCCATTTCCCCCCTTGGGCAGCCCTTGGGCCAGTTGCTTTTCCAGCTCGCTGACCCGCTGCAGTAACTGGCGGTTGGTTTCCAGCAGCTCCCGGGCTTGGCTGTTGAGATAGGGATCCGATTCCCACCAGTTGATCCCGATCTCCTTGGCCTTGTCCACCGAAGAGATCAACAGCCGGATGCGGACATTGAGCAGCTCCACATTGCCCACCGAAACGGTGATGTCTCCAGCAATAACAATGCCCTTATCCAGCACCCGCTCCAACACGTCGGCTAGCGAGGAGCCGTGAGTGGCCGTATTCAAGGGTTGAGAGCTAATCGGCACAGGGTTCATCGACCTCCAGAGCGCACCCACAGGCAGAAGACCTAGCCAGGCAGTTGGTCTAGCAGATAATTCAGTAACTGGGATCCCTCTTCATAGCGCTTGCCGGCCCGGGGCAACAGCACGTCGGCACACAAAGCGCGAAAGTCGGCATTGTCTTTGCTCACCGCCAGCTCGTGCTCCTTGACGATCCGCCCGATCATCAGACAACTGCGCAGGCTGGGGTGGCGGGTCAAATCCAGCTTGCGGCGAAAAGCCCGCACAATGTGCACGATCTTGAGCGCATCGGGGGCAGATAGACCAATGCGGGCAGTGAGGATCTCTTTTTCGGTCTCGATGTCCGGTTCCCCCATATCGATGGTGATCATCCGATCCAGCAGCGCATCTTGGGCCTTGTGAACCCCGGTGTATTCCTCTGGGTTAGAGGTAAAGATGGCCCGGAACTGGGGATGCACCCGCAGATATTCGGAGCGGTTGCTATCTGGCGGCAACACCAGCAGCCTCTCTTCCAAAGCGCTCAGGAGGGCGTTGTTGGCCTCAGGGCGGGAGCGGTTGAACTCGTCGTAGATGAGGGTAAAGCCCTCGCGGCAGGCCAAGGTGAGGCGGGCATCCACCCAGCGCTGCCGCACGTCTTCTTCCATTTTCACCACCGAGTGGATGAAATTATCCACCACCCGCCGATGGGTAAAGCCGGTGCGCCCGCCGATCAGGTCGGAAGAATCGAAGCGATCATCGCCGTAGATCAGCATGATGGGACGGCCCAGCAGGCTGGCCAGATGCATCGCCAGGGTAGTCTTGCCCGTGCCCGAAGGCCCCCGCAGATGCACCGCAAAACCCGATTGCAGATAGCGCAAAGCGCGGCGGGTAATCCGCTCGATGTAAGGAGTGTTCACAAATTGGCGGGGACGCGCCTGCAGAACCGTGGCCATAGCAATACCCAACTCTCAATTGCCTTGACGCTCTTGCCTTGACTATAGCCGCAACGGTCTTTTTGCGCTCCTAGGGACTGCGCTGGGCTCAGACCACAACCGTCGCTGACACCATACGCCGCAAGGTGGCCAAGATTTCCGAGGGATCCACCCCCAGATCCACTGCACCGCGGGCCAGCAGATCCCGCACCCGCTCCCGATCCCCGATCACCTGCAGCAACGTGACATCGGGATCCTGCGCTTGCAGGCTGGCCACATAGTCGTTGACGTAGGCCACGATGGGATCCAGCTCAGGGATGGGCTCGGGCGGAACTGGCGGAGGTTCAGGTGGTGTCACAGGAGGAGGGGCTGTGTTGTCTGAGACTGGAACTACAGGCTCTGGTTGGGTAACCTCAGTCGAAATCGTTGTTGCAGCTTTGACCGAGCTCTCAGGCGGCTTATCACCCTCTTCAGATTCCTCAAGATCTGGGACAATGGGCCGATCCCCTGGGATCCCATTCCCCCACACCTGCTCGTGCAACGCCTTGCGGAAAGCTGTCAAAGCCTGCCGCAGAGCCTGGGCCTCTGCCCGCTGTTCTTGAGCAATCTGAGCCAGCTCCTGCTGCGCCAGTTGCCGCAAAGCTTGTACCCGTTGCCGCAACTCAGTATAGAAAGCCTGCCGCACTTGTCGGGTTTGGTTGGCCATGGCCTGCCGCGCCTGGGCACAGGTGCTCAGCAAGCTCTCCGCGGTCGCTGTCAAGTTGGCTTGAAAAGTCTGTAGCTCCTGCTGCTGGGCCTGCGATTGGGCGGCTCGTTCTTGGGCCATGCGAGAGAGAAGCTCCGCCACCGTTTTAGCCCGCTGCGCCGCAGCCGCCATGCGAGAATGCTCGTCCAAGGCTCGCTGCGCCGCCCGGCTCTGCTCCAGGTTGCGCAGTTGGCTGCGGGTTTGTTCTCTCTGCTGCCGTATTGCCTCTTGTCGTTCCTGGCAACGTTGTCTCAGCTCGGCCATCAGAGCGCGGTGCTGCTCCAGGCGCTGCTGCCGGGATCCGCTTAACAAACTTTGATTTTGAGCCGCCCGTTGATTACGGGCTACGACCCACTGTTCCTGCAAACTCATGGTGTGCAATCCCCCTACGTCCTTCTCAATGCCTGGGCGAATGCAGTTCTCCGCTTTTTCCCAACTCGCTCTCCACCAGCACGGCCTGTAGCTCAACACCACCGCCCAACTCGATCCCCAAGCCGAAGCTAAGGAAACAAGGCAGAGATCGACGGCGGATCCCTGCCTCGCCTTCTCGACGACCCGACCCTTCGACCCCCGCGGTGTTGAAGGCAAGGGAATCGAGCGATTGGGTCAGATTTAGACGGCAGGGGCAGCAGCGGTAGCCGTCAGGCCCACAGCCTCGGCGTATTTCAGGTAGGTTTCCACCGAAGCCACAACGACGCGCGCCTCAATGGCCAACAGCTCGATCCCCACCAAAGAAACCCGCACCCAGGCATCGACCACGATCCCTTTGTCCAAAATGCGGTCGATCACTTCGGCCAAGCTGGAAGAAGAGTTCACTTTCTCGACTGCCATAACGATCTCTCCTGCACAGATGATGGTTGAAAAAGACAAACAATTCTGTAGCAAAACAGCAGGCAACAAGGATCCCAAGCTGGGATTTGCCTTCCCCAGGGCGACAAGCGCACTTTCTGTCGCCCCAGCCCTATTCTGCTAACTTTTTTCGGGGAGAACACCCGTAGATTCGCTTAAAAAATACGGCAGGCCGACAAGACTTACCGTCTTTTCCAAGCGCCATCCCCCCTACATAGTACCCGCCGAAAGAAAAAGTGGGTCAGAGGGCAAGAGCGTTTTTGGATCCCGGCTATGGAGATTGTCCAGCCAAGGTGCGGGCCAGCAGGGATCCCCTATACTGAGAGCAGTGCGCTTGCCGTCCTTTCGCTGGCCAAGAGGGCTGCCGTGACCGAGTTCAACACCGGGATCCCAAGCGTGCGTCGCCTGCAAAAAGTGATCAAAGATCGAGAGATCCTTGAGGTAAAGCTCAACACCGGGGATGTCTTTGTCGGCCAGTTGCGCTGGCAGGATCCCGACTGCCTCTGTTTGGCCGATGCGGAAGGGCGGGAAGCGCTGCTGTGGCGCTCCGCCATCGCCTTCGTCAAAGTCAGACCTCCCTCCTAAACCCAAGTCCCCGCACTGGCCGTCGCTGGCTTCCCGGCAGCAGAGGCTCTTTTCTTGCAGCTATCGACGGCCCTGGCCAAAGCCCTCGGCGGAAAGGCTATGATTCAGCAAGAAGTGTGAAACAATGGACACCCTCTCTCCGCCCCTATGACAACCACTCCCCTCGAGTTGCCCCTGCAGCCTGCTGCCCAACGGCACAATCACTACAGCCGCGAAGACTTTTATCGTTTCGACCCCTCCCAGGGATCCCTGGTGGACTGGACGGGCGCGCGCAACGTCTTGGTAAGCGAAGACTTTATCCTGGGCCTACAGCAGGGCTTAGAAGAAGAAGTGGGGGATGCCTCTGCCTCGTTGATGTACACCATTGGCCGCGAGTGGGGGAGCAACGACGCGATCCACTTCTCCCGCTGGTTCGAGGAGGAGTATCGGCGCAAACCCAAGCAGAGCCACCTGATGTTCCTTTTGGAAACCTGGTGGTGGCCCTTGACCTCGCAAGGCTGGGGGCGCTGGGAGGTGGAGACTGAGGGCCGGCGGCAGGGATTTATTTTCATTAATTTGTTCGACTCCGCTGTGGCTCGCACCCTGGGGGATGTGGGTAAGCCCGTTTGCCACCTCTACGCCGGATTGTTTGCCGGGTTTTTTAGCGCCATGGTGGAACGGCAGCTCAACTGCATCGAGATCCAGTGCTATTCCATGGGGGAAAGCTACTGCAAATTTTTGCTCGGCAGCAAAGATCGCATCGATGCCGCTGCCTTTTGGCTCAACGAAGGGGCCAGCGCCGGCGAAATTGCCCAAAAGTTGCGCTCCGGTCAGGGAGTGGCCAAAGCATGACAGCAGAGGTTTTTCTGGAAGAGTCGGTGCAGAGCTTTTTTGCCCATTTAAATTGGGATAGCCGACCGCGGCAGAGTCCCTCGCTGCCCATGCCTTTTGTAGGGGTGCGGGAGTACTTCGGCTCCATCCCCTGGTCGGGGGATCCCCTGACTTTGGCGGCCCGTTCTATGGGATCCCTGTCGGCAGCGCTGCCGCCTCAGCCTGAAGAGAAACAGATTACTTTGGCCGATTTATTCAGCCTGTTTTGAACTCCGACACCCGCTGAGCACCCACCGACCCTTGGGAGGAGCGAGATGGTGAGCCCACTGGAGCAGATGCTAATTGAGGCAGAGGCCCGCTACCTCACACCGGAGCAACTGGAGCAGCTCAAAGCCTATGTGCTCGGCTGGCCCAAAAGGCTGCACGTGTACCGGGCCGTACGGGAGGGGGAGAGCCAGATGGTGAGCCGCACCCTAAACACCCTTCAAAAGGAGATGCCCAACCTTTCCTCTCAAGTGGTGGATCTCTGCCGGCGGCACCTGCTCCTGTTGCTGCGTTACAGCGCTCTGGCCATGTTGCTCCAGGACGAGAACCTGTTGAAGGAGCGGCTGATCGAGTGGATGGAGGAAGAGGTGCGCCTGTACAAGCTGCAAAGCGCCTACGAGGTTGCTTATCGGATTTGTCAGCAAGAGCTAAGGGATCATCTGGCCCCTGGAGAGCTAGAGTTTATTCGCCCCTTGATCACCCAGGCGCAAGCAGCTTTGCTCTCTTTGGACGGACTCAGATCAACTGAGTAGAGGTCTCTCCTGCTGAGTTTCCCAATTGCGCTGCCCTACTTGATAGCCCAGGGATCTTTGACATATGGCCGGCACCACCGCTATCCCCAATGGCTCCACCAGCTTCGACCCCTATACGCCTGTTTTGGGCAACTACTACGCGCCCAGCGCCTACCTGCAAAGTGACCTGGAGTCAGGCTTGCTGGAGAGTCGCCACGGTGACCGGCTCTTGGCCCTTCCAGAGGCATTGCTGAGGGGTATCTACACCGGCTTGGAATACGAGACGGGGCAAGCCGCTCGCCTGGTGTTGCGCAACTGTGGTCGTATGTGGGGCAAGGAATTTTTCCGCCGTTTTGCCCAGGAACTCTCTGACTACTACCAGAAGCCTCTGGCCGAGCTGGAGATGGGCATTTTCCTCCAAAGTCTGAGACAAGCTTGGAAAGCTCACGGCTGGGGGTTGATCGAGATCGACTGGACCTACAAAGATCAGGGGGTGCTGGTGGTGTCGATCCGAAACTCTCCCTTCGCTGCCGCTACGCCCCCTCATTTCAAGCGCCCGATGGGCTTTTTGGAAGCAGGCCTGCTGGGCACTTGGTTTAGCCAGTTAACCGGCCAGGATCTGGCCTGTGTGCAAACCACCAGCGAGGCCTTGGGGGCGCAGAGCAACTTGTTTATCTTGACCGCTGCCGCCCGCCTCAAAGAGGGAGAAGCCTGGGTGGACTCCGGCCTCAGCCACGCTCAGATCCTGGAGAAGCTGTTACAGCCTGGCCCCTAACCGGAGCTGGCAGGGGATGGGATCCCGTGGAGATGAGTCTGTATAATTTTCTGGAAGCAAGACGAGCTCAAAGGCGCGAGGGTGTGGCCATTGGGGTGGCGAGTCAGAGCAATTCGGGGAGCCATCAC
Organism: Synechococcus sp. H55.11; assembly: GCF_047462475.1. Taxonomy (NCBI): domain Bacteria; kingdom Bacillati; phylum Cyanobacteriota; class Cyanophyceae; order Synechococcales; family Synechococcaceae; genus Synechococcus; species Synechococcus sp. H55.11. The sequence goes on along the minus strand of NZ_JANSJI010000084.1, from coordinate 515 downwards.
CGTACCGGCAAACACTGCCGAGGCGATTGAAGCGGCAGTAACAGAGTTGTTGGACGCACTGGAACATCGCAACGCTCTAGATCTGGCTGAGTTGGTCAGCGTTATTTTTTCCGTTACCCCTGATTTAAATGCGGCTTTTCCCGCCCAATTTGCCCGTCGTCGCCCCGGCTGGGAATCGGTACCGTTGTTGGACGTGCAGCAGATGGGGGTAAGCAGCGACCTGCCCCGTTGTATTCGCGTTCTGATCCAATTGAATACTCCGCTTGCCCAAGCTGACATGCAACATGTGTATCTGCGAGGTGCCCGCGAGTTAAGGCCAGATCTCAGCGCTGTTTAACCGATGGGAAGCCGCGGGGTTTTCCGCGGTTACGGCCATTTATCTCATTTCAAACAAAAAAATATGAAGAAACTACATCCATCCCTAACTCCCCTCTCCCTGAGGGAGAGGGGTTGGGGGTGAGGGCTGCCTCAGGGAGAGGGGTTGGGGGTGGTCGCGTGAGCGGCGCGGAGCGCTT
>NZ_JANSJI010000083.1:23834-30379 GCF_047462475.1 Synechococcus sp. H55.11 | reverse complement strand
GAGGTGGTGGCCGGGATCCCCGTCTCGATCCACTGGTGGATCAGGGCATTGACCTGTTCGGGGCGCTCATCGTGAGGGCAGTGGCCGGCCTCCAGGAAGTATTCCACCGCCTGAGGGTAGTGAGCCCGGTAGAGCTTAGAGCGCTCGCGGGCCCGCATCCAGGGATCCCGTTCTCCCCAGATCAACAACAGCGGGCGCACCAAGCTGCGCAGCAGCTCATCCACGTAGCGTCCCTTCTGCCCGCCCCGCATCAAGGCTACAAACACATCGGCAGCCCCCGGATCCCGCGTGGGGCGGTGGATGTCTTCCACCAGTTGGTCTGTCACCGCCGCCGGGTCGTAGTAGACCTGCTTCAGCTTGGCCCGGATCACGTGCGGCTGTCGCAAGTACTGAAACAGCAAGTAAGATACCAGGCGCTGCCGCAGGCCCCAGCCCACCAATCCGCCCAGCCATTGCCGCCAGCCGCTCGGGGATCCTTTGAGCGTGGAGAACCCCCCTGCCCCATTCAAGAGCACCACGCCCCGCACCCACTCCGGCCACTCCGCCGCCAGACTGAGCACCACATAGCCGCCCAGGGAGTTGCCGATCCCCACCACGGGCCGACGGATCACCTGTTGGCAAAAGTCCCGCAGTTGATCCCGCCAGATTTCGGTGCGGTAGTCCCAGTTGGGCTTGGCGGAGCGACCGAAACCCAGCAAATCGATGGCATACACCTGATAGTGTTGCGCCAATTCGGGAATGTTTTTGCGCCAGTGGTCGGTGGAGGCCCCAAAGCCGTGCACCAAGAGCAAAGGCTGACCCTGCTCGCCTTGTTTGACATAATGAACCGACTGCCCTCGCCAAGTCCACCGCGCCGAAACGGGAGTGGCCGATGCCGATGTTGAAGCCATAGAAGTCGCTTGTAAGCTTTTCTTATTCTAGATTCTTTTAAATTCTGCTCAGCCGACTCTGGAGCTGTAGCCGCGCAGAGTATCCTAAACACGGATTGGACTTGCAGCATGATCGCCTTTTTGAGCGGCCACCTCGTCGCCATCGAATGGGGAGAGCGCAGCAGCCTCACCGTTGAGGTGCAGGGGATCGGCTATCGGGTCAAGGCCCCGGCGCGTTTTCTCAAGCAACTGCCCCCCATCGGAGAGCCCGTGCGGGTGTTTACCCACTTGGTGGTGCGAGAGACCGAGCTGGTGTTGTACGGGTTTGGCTCGCCAGCCGAGCGCGATTTGTTTGTGGAGCTCATCAAAGTTGCGGGGGTAGGGCCGGCTCTGGGTTTGGCTCTGCTGAATACCTTTGGCCTGCCGGAGCTGGTTCAGGCAGTGGTGACCGAAAACGTGCGCCTACTTTCCCTCGCACCAGGGGTAGGTCACAAAACGGCCCAGCGGCTGGCCTTGGAGCTGAAAACCAAGCTGGCCCACTGGCGACAAGGTTTGGAGAACGCAGATCGCCCCCTGGCCGGCGGGCCGCCCATGCCCATCCGGGAAGAGGTGGAAATGGCCTTGCTGGCCCTGGGCTACAGCGCTCAAGAAATTCAGGCGGCCCTGCAAGCTTTGCCCTCCCAGCCTCGCCCAACGGAAGAGTGGCTGCGGGATGCCATCACCTACCTCAGCCGCCAGCCATGAGCCCCTCTGTCCGCAAGCAGCCCCGCATCGGCATCCTGGGCGGCACCTTTAACCCTGTACATCACGGCCATTTGATCATGGCGGAACAAGCCCTTTGGCAGTTTGACCTGGATCAGGTGCTGTGGATGCCGGCAGGGGATCCCCCCCACAAGCCCCTGGCCGCCGGCGCCAGCAAAGCCGACCGCTTGGCTATGGTCAAACTGGCCATTGCCGACCACCAGCGCTTCGCCTGCTCAGAGCTGGAGATCCGCCGTCCGGGGCGCTCCTACACCATTGAGACGCTGCGCAGCCTTATCCAGGAGCAACCCAATACCCAGTGGTACTGGATCCTCGGCGTGGATGCCCTGCGGGATCTGCCCCAGTGGTATCGAGCCGAAGAATTGGCCCGCCTCTGCCACTGGATTGTCGCCCCACGGGTGGATGCCGGCGATGCCGCCCAGGTGTTGCGGTTGGTGGCCCAACAGTTGCCCATCCAGGCGGAAATCCTGGAAGCCCCTACCTTGACCCTCTCTTCCACCTACTTGCGGCGGCAAATCCAAAAGGGGGGATCCATTCGCTACCTGGTGCCCCCTGCCGTGGAGCACTACATCCGCCAGCACCGCCTCTACCTGCAGCGTGAAGAAGGGGAGGAATCCCTCCCCTCCGAATCAATCCGGTAGAAGTACCCCCAACCCCTTAGTAGGCCAAGCCCATGCTGCGGGTGGTTTCGGGGCCGAGATAGACCCGGATGCTCAAGAAATCCGTGGGGCAGGCAGTTTCGCAGCGTTTGCAGCCAACACAGTCTTCGGTGCGGGGAGAGGCCGCGATCATCCCGGCTTTGTTGTTCCCTTTCCAGGGCACCATCTCCAACACGTCGGTGGGACAAGCTCGCACACACTGAGTGCAGCCGATGCAGGTGTCGTAGATCTTGACCGAGTGAGCCATTAGCGTTCTCCAGTCGAGCAGGTTGAAAAGTTAAAAAAGATTGACCAATCGGCGTGGCAGCAACATCGCTGCGCAAGTGCCCTCAGTGTACTGTAGTCCTGCCAAGACACCCCAAGCTCCGATCCAAATGTTCAAACAAATTTACAGGATTGGGCTAGCGGAACGGCTGTCATAGGGGCCCCGGAGCCGTTGTTCCCGTTGGGCTAGGATCGCCTGAGAAAGACCAGGGCAAGGGATCCTATCAATGGGACGCTCGCTGCGGAATTGGAGAAGGCAAACCCAAGGCCAGATGCGCCGCCTGGGGCCTGTTTTGGCCGATATCCTCCAGGAGATCTACGCAGAGAACGTCCCTCGCCTGCGCCAATGGGATCGGCAGCTCACCGAGTGGGTGTACCGCCGCGGCTGGAGGGTGGATCCCTCCTTGCCCAAGGTGGCCATCTACGTGTTGGGCGCGGTGGTGATCCTGGCGATTCCGCTGCTCACCTTGGCGGTCTTGGTTGCCTTGGTTGCCTTTCTGGCCATCCAAATAGTTCAAAAATGGCCCCAGGAAGCCCCGGCAAGGGAGCGCCGTTATCTGCCCAGCGCCGACGCGGAGGACGACTCCGATCCCGGCCCAGAGAACTGGGATTTTTAGAGCCGGGCTAGCGGTCTTGTCGGATGCCCAAGCGCTGCTTCACCTGTCTGACCAGCTTTTGCTGGGAACGGTTTTCCAGCCTGTTCAGGCCGAGGGCGCCGGCCAGGATCCCCAACTGCAGCGCCAAGCTGGGCAGGGTGGTCTCCAGATCTCGCCCCGCCAAGGCCCGGAAGAAAAATACAAATGCCCCGATGGTGGCCGAGAATCCCACCGCCAGGTAGATGAAGCGCCGCAAACTCCGATAGGGAGCGGCCAGCTCCGTGAGCAGCCTCACCCGATCCGCCATCGGATCCTGGGGCAAGCTGGCTTTGGGCGAAGACTTGGGATCCGATTCTGCCATCGACTACACCTCCTCGGGCAACAGAAGGGGATCCCGACCGGAAACCCCCGCCAAAATGGCTTCGGCAGCGCGGCAGGCGGCCAGAATATCTTGCTCTTCCCCGCCCAGGTACACGCGGCCAAAGCTGCCAAAGGGCATCACCTCGAGGATGTTGATCCGGGCCGATTTTTCTGCCTCGTTGGCGGCCAGGGGGGCATAGCCTGCCGGCTGCACCTCCAGGATGTAGAGGGTTTGGCCGGCCAACAGCATTTGGCCGCGGCGGAAACGATTGATCAACTGGGTTTGGTGGGGATCGATGTTGCGGATGATCTGGCTGGAGATGATGCGCGGCTTGAGGCGCTCCTGTTCGCTCACCCCCAGAGCAGATAGAATGGCGCGGCCAGCCGTGCGGGTATCCCCCTGATTGCTGGAGTGTACCTCCAAAAGGCCGTAGAGGCGCTCCACCACCTGCAGCCCAGGCCTCACCGAAGTGGCTTTGAGGGCGATGTCCATGACGCGGTTGATCTCGATGCCGGGGGAAATCTCGACCCAGAGGGAAGTATCCCCTGGCAGGGGCAAAAAGCCCTGGGCCACCGTGCCCAGGTAGGCCGCGTACTGGGGCTGGAGCCGATCCAAAAACACATAACTGCGCAGGTCAATCCCCAAAGGAGTTCTCCCCCGTCTGTTGGGCTGGGTTGGACGTCGGACGACCGGGCCGGCATCCCTCCCTTTCTAGTCTCACGCCATCTCCTGGCTTTTGGGGAGAACGGCAGTTCGGGATCCCAACTTTTCCCCGCTACAGGCCACCCTGAGCCACCACCTTCACTGTTGTCAAAGCTTCCAGGTCAATGGGCCCGCGCACGTGCAGCCGCTGGGTGGAAATGCCCAAAGACAGGTCGCGAAACGCTCCCAAGGTGGGGATCCCGGCTCCCCGGCCTGCCGAGAGGGGGGACGTGTTGAGGTGGATCAGGGCGGCATCCACCTCCTGGAGAAAGCGCTGGGCTGCCGATTGGCTATCGGTGAGGATCGTCTCCGATTGACGACAGCCATTTTTGTTGATCCAGGCGATCGCCTCCGTCAGGTCGGCAACGGGCTGTAGGCGCAGATGAGGCTGTTCTGTGGAGTCAAAGCCCTCCCCAAGCGGGTGAAGCTGGGGGAATCGCTCCAGAATAGGGGCTGCTGCCTGTATATCGATCCCTTGACCCAGCAAGTCTTCAATCAGGGCGGTCAGATGATTGGCGGACCAATCGGTGTGGATCAGCAGCCAAAGGGTGAGGGGCTGATAAATCGGGATCCCTTCCGCGCCATACTGGGCCAGGGGATCCAACACAACTGACTTGACCAAAGGCCAGGGAGCCGTGCGATCCACGTAGATGTGGCCGTACCCCAGATGGGTGACCAGAGTCGGCACTTTGCTGGCCTGCAACAGGAACTCCACCCAGCCGGGGCGACCACAGGGGATCACCAGATCCACGTAGCGGGTTTGCTGCAACAACAGCAACAGTGGGGAATCGGCCTGAGGATCGGCCGTTTGGTCTTGGACGGGCAGGGTTTGAATGGCCCCTTCCGGGATCCCGTGCTCGTAGGCGGTCTCTGCCAACAGGTTGACCAGGGCCTGATGGGTTTTCTGGATAGGGCCGCTGCCGGCCAGAATCACGCCATTGCCCGTCTTGAGACCCATGCCAATGCCATTCAAGGCAAACTCGGGGTAGATCTCGTAGACCAAGGCGATCAGCCCCAAAGGAACGCGGTAGCGGCCAATAAACAGCCCGTTGTCCTGACGGCACCCCCTCTCCAGGCTACCGATGGGATCCGGCTGTTGGGCCAAGAGAGCAAGCAACTGGGCGGATCGCTGCAGGCGCTCAGGAGTGAGCTTGAGGCCGTTGAGGATCCACTCCGGCAGGGTTTGCTCGCGGCAGCTTTCCAGGTCGAGGGTATTGGCCTCCAGCAGCAGATCGGAGCGATCCAGCAAACAACGCGAGAGAGCCAGCAGGGCCTGGCGCTTGGTTTGGCTGCTCAGCCGCTGCATCTGCGGCAGCAAACGGCGTACCTGTCGCAGAGTAGTGCTTAGGTCAAAGGCTGAACCGAAATCTGTCACTCGCTTCTCTCCTGCCTGGCTGACCGACGACAGACCTGCTCCCTTCTCCAGACCACTGCTAACAAGAAATGGCTGGATCCACAAGTGCCGGGGCTGCTGATTCTGCAGGGGATCGCCGGGGAAAGTCCCGCCAATCTTAAGGCCGCCGCAGCAGCAGGATCGCCGTGGCCATCAACAGGGTCAGCAACAAGCCAAGAATCAGAAACCAACTGAGCAACTGGGTTTGGCTGGGAAAGAGCGCCGCACCGATAAACCCCACCACCAAAACAACCCCCAGGCTAAAGGTGAGGCCCAAGAGCGTGGATCCCTGGAGGGCATTTTCCCGCCGCAAGACCCACTGATGGCCGTTCCAGAACCACATTTTGCGATAGGGATAAGAAACCGCCAGTTGCTCAATATGCAAACGGTCGGGGGTGATGGCGAAAATATGCTGGCAACGGCTGCAGCCAAAAGCCTCGGTCAGGGTGATCAGGCGCAACTGACCCTGATGGCAACACGGGCAGGGGTAGATCTTGGTGGGCTCAATCGGCTGAGCCACCCGCAGGGACGATTTCTGCCGAGGCAACTTGCGGGGAGAAGAAAAGGCCACAGCTCCTAGTTGGGGAGAAGTCGGGATCCCTCACATCCTATCTTCAAGAAAGTGGAGTCAAGCCACCCAGAGATGCTGGGTGTAACGCCAGGTCAAGATTTGGTTGAGGACGAGGAAGATGAGAGCCAGAAGCCCATAGCCCAGCTTGAGAACTCTGCTCAGGTGGGGACGAGCCCAGAGGGGAAGAAAGCCCAAATCTGTGTGCTTGGCCCAGTGCACGAGAGCCAGCACGTGTACGACGTGAACCGGCAGGCAGTAGCGAATCATGCTTCGCTGGCCCAGGGGACTCATGCCGGCTACAGCGATGTAGAACATGGCCCAGGCAGCCAAATGGAGCCCCAGCCGCTCCCGCCAGCGCTGGCTCTTGC
>NZ_JANSJI010000083.1:21549-23734 GCF_047462475.1 Synechococcus sp. H55.11 | reverse complement strand
AAGTAGCGCTGCATTTCCAGGTAGAGATCCCAGCGGCCAAAGCGGAGCTGACAGTAGAGGAAAAAACTCAGCCCGCCCGACAAGGCCAAAACAACGGCGCTGGCTGTCCAAAACCAAGGGCGGGATAGCCGCAGCAGAGGAACCAGCGCCACCGGCAAACCCACAATGCGGGTGGCACTCATCACCAAACCGTGGATCCCGGCCAGGAGTCCTGACCTCATTGAATTCAAGTGGGCCGACCAGTAGAAAAAACCCAACAAGCTGGCCATAAAGAGGGATTCGCTGTAGCCCACGACAAGGTAAAAGCTGCTGGGATAGACCAAGATCATCAAACTTGCCAAAACTTGCCAAAGCAAGGGGATCTGCCAGAGACGGTAAAGTAGAAGGAGATAAACCCACATCAGCCAGCAAAAGAGCTGGGCGGTCAGGTAAAGCCCTAACTCAGGCTCAACCCGCAACAAGCGGCTGAGGGCAATAACGGCCAGAGGGTAGCCAGGAAAGAAGGCCACATTGCTCTGCTCGTAGGCAATCTTGTCAAAGCCGACAAACTGATAGCCCTGCCGCACAATCCCCAAATACCAATGGCTATCCCACTGGGTTAAACCCTTGAAGATGGAAGCATAGTCATCCTCCTGGCTCCAAAGGGAGATTAAGAAGATCTGCAACCCTGTCAAGGCTAAGCTTGGCAGCAGAACCTGGATAGAGAAAGGGGCAAGACGCTGCCGGCTTTGCCGCAACAGATGGCTAAGAGAGAAGCTCATCGCCGGACCTTCGCAGGTGGGGGTGGCACTTTGATCTCTTCTTGGTAATCGTCATCGGAGTTCACCTGCCAGAGATCGTGGCTGCCGGGGCGGAGGACGTTTTCCGCCGCCAATAGGCCCATCAGCAAGCTGTGATCCTGGTTGTTGTACTTAAACGAGCCATAGCGGCCCACCAGTTGCAGGTTTTCAAACTGTCCAAGATACTTCTGCAAAGTGGCTAGATCTTCTTTGTAGCTGCCGGCATAGATAGGATAGGTGCGGGGCAGGCGCACCACAAAGCCGCCGCGGATCTTCTGGCCTTGCAGCAGGCCAATTTGGCGTAGCTCCTTCTCAGCTAAAGTCAGCAATTGCTCCTCAGGGGCTTGCCACAAGGGATCCCCAAAGTTGCACCAATACTCACAGCACAAGGGGGTTTGTTCCCGGTTGGGGAGCATAGCCGGTGACCAATTGGCAAAGTTGGTTACCCGACCAACCTGCACTGTTGGGTCGTTGATATACAGCCAGTTGTCGGGGAAAAGCTGGGATCCCTCCACAATCAAGTAAACCAAAACCGTGTTGCGAAACTTGAGGTTGCGGGCTGCCTGCAGCACTTCTGGGGGAGGCGGTTCCCGCAGGCTCTGCACCAACACTGTCAGAGGGATCGAAGAGATGACGTGGGAGGGGGAGACCCATGTTTCCCTTCCATCCTGAAGATGGCGCAGTTGCAGCTCAACAATCCGGGATCCCTCCTGCCTAAGGGCAATGACCTCTGTATTTAGCCAAACTTTTTGGCCCTCGGCCAGCAAAAACTCCTGCATTTTTTCGTAGAGCTGACCGGATCCCAGGCGAGGAAACTGAAATTGGTCAATCAGTGATTTGACGGAGCCGCGGTTCCACCCCAGGGCCTTGCGGATGGCTTGCCCAAGGCTAAGACCTTTGATGCGCTGGGCAGCCCAATCGGCACTGATTTCGGTACAAGGGATCCCCCACAGCTTTTCCGTGTAGCCCTTAAAGAACATTTGAAAAAGTTGGGTGCCGAATTTTCCCTTGACCCAGTCGGCAAAGTTCTGGGGAGCTGGGTGGGGGATGAGTTGCGCCCAGAGATAGGAAAGGACAATGCGCAGACTTTCCCACCAGCCGACTTTGCGCAGGACTTCCCAGGCTTGAATGGGGTACTGAAAATATTGCTCGCGGTAGTAGATGCGGGTAAGCCGCCGGACAGTCACTTGTTCGGATCCCAAAACCCGGTTCCACAGCTCCAGCACCGCTGGGATCTTGGTAAAAAACCGGTGCGGGCCATAGTCGAGAATGAACCCCTGGTAGCGAATGCTTTTGGCCAGGCCCCCGACCCTGTCTTCTCGTTCCACCACCACCACGGGGAAGCCTAGCTGGGTCAAGCGATAGGCAGCCGCCATGCCCGCCGGCCCCGCCCCTAGGATATAGAT
>NZ_JANSJI010000083.1:20274-21449 GCF_047462475.1 Synechococcus sp. H55.11 | reverse complement strand
CTGCGGCTGGAGGCTGGCCTGTGCTGTTGACCAAGGGCTTTGAGGTGGAGATGTACACCGGCACCGCCGCCGGGGAAGTGGTGGGCCTATCGGATCGCATCTGCCAGGCTTTGCCGGAGTTTGTGCGAGAACCCGATCGGCGCAACGTTGAATACATCACTCCTCCTCTCCGCCGCTACGAAGACCTGCTCTGCGCCCTGCTACAACCCCGGCTGCAATTGCGGCAATTTTTGCGCCGCCTGGGCCCCTACACCTTGCTGCCGGGGAGCACGCTGGCTTTGGGCGGCAGCGACCACTTCGAGCGCTCGGATCCGGGCAACCCCTACCACGACTACATCGAGCGCACCTACGGCACGCGGGTGGTGACCGCCAGCATCCACATCAATGTCGGTCTGCCGGATACGGGGGCCATCTTCCTCGCCTGTCGCCTATTGCGGGCGGAAGCCCCTCTTTATTTGGCCCTGAGCGCTTCTTCTCCTTTTCTGGACGGCCAGGTAACGGGCTACCATTCCAGCCGTTGGCAGGTGTTTCCCAAAACGCCAGCCCAGGTGCCCTTCTTCCGGGATCACGCCCATTACATCACCTGGATGCAGGAGCAACTGGCCCTGGGCACGATGCAGAATGTACGCCACCTCTGGGCTTCTGTGCGGCCCAACGGCCCGGAGCGGCCCTACCAGCTTAACCGGGTGGAGCTGCGCATCTGCGACCTGGTGGCGGATCCGGTGATGATTCTGGCCATCACCGCCCTAGTAGAGGCCCGCCTCTGGCAATTGCTATCTCAGCCGGAGGCGCTGGATCCCTTGGGGGGGCCTTTTACCCCAGCGGAGCTGGAGAGCCTTTGCGAGGCCAACGAGCAGGCTGCTGCTCGAGAATCGCTGCAAGCCCGCTTGCTCGACTGGCGCACTGGCCGCGAACGCTTAGCCCAGGAGTGGATTGAAGAGCTGCTGACCGAAGCCTGGCGCATCGGCCAACCCCAGGGCTTGGGCTGCTTCTTGGCTCCCCTGCAAACTCTGCTCCAACAGGGCAACGAGGCCCAGCGCTGGCTGAAGCAGGTCAACCAGGGATCCACACCCGCCCAGGTGTACCAACGGGCCATCCAGGAACTGGCCGAACAAGACCGAGAAAGACAAGAGACCCTCTGCCAACTGGTTGGCTAAGCCTCTGCGCAAGGGTGG
>NZ_JANSJI010000083.1:11505-20174 GCF_047462475.1 Synechococcus sp. H55.11 | reverse complement strand
GCGGGCTCCCCAGTTCAAACCTGACTTGGATTGGCCTAGACAGGCTCCACCACTTCCCGTAGGGCTTGCCGAGCCACACGGGTGATGTAGACGGTGGCAGCTACGGTGGCGATGAGGCCCACAAGGCGAACGGCCCACTGAACCATTTGCGCTTGGGGATCCAGGCCTTCCCTGTTGGCCAGGGATCCCGCCAGCGAGCCGATGTACACATACATAAAGGTGCCCGGCACGATCCCGACGGTGCCCAGCAGGTTATCCAGAAAAGAAACTTGGGTCAGCCCCAGGGCATAGTTCAGCAGGTTGAAGGGAATAGCAGGCGACAGACGAATCAAGCCGACGATCTTCCATCCCTCGCGCCCCACCGCCCGATCGATGGCCGCAAACCGGGGATTGCCCTCGATCCATCTGGCCACCCGTTCCCGCGCCAAGTAGCGCCCAATGAGAAAGGCCAAATTGGCTCCAATGGTTGCCCCAATCAGCACGTACAAAGCCCCAGCCAGCACCCCAAACACAGCCCCTGCGCCCAAGGTCAGCACCGAAGCCGGCAGAAGCAGCACAGTGGCCACAATGTAGATGGCAATGAAAAGCACCGGCCCCACCGGCCCCAAGCCTTCCACCCAGCCCAGAGCCTCGGCGAACCAGTCTTGAATAACTCCAAAAAATCCCAATCGATGGGCTGCCCAAAAAACAAGAACAGCCACGCCCAAAACGCCAGCAAGCTTCAGCAGAAGCTGCTGCTTTGCGGGATTTGTTCTGGGTTGGGTGGGGTCTGCCACGGCGGTCGGGAGCGTCAAAAAGCTTTTGCTAGATAGGCTGGAGCAGCCAGGCGAGGAGATGCTTGACTTGTGTGAAGTAGCTTTCACCCAAAGGTCGTGCCGTTCCATCCCCAAAGATAGCCTTTGGCATCGCCGAACTCAATGTAAATCCTCTTCTTGGGGATCCCCAATTTGTCCTCGATGGTGCTGCAAAAAAACTCGCTCAGGGATCGGGTTTGATCGGCGGAAAACTGCCCAATACTCTTGATCTCTACATAGCAGCAGGGATCGGCGCTGCCGGCAAAGGTCATCGGGATCCCTCCTTCAAAAGCAGTCATTACGTAGGCTTCCGACTTGCCCAACTGCTTAGCCAGAGCAGCAGAGAGGAACTTGAGTAGGTCTGCCACGGTGGCAGGTTCTGGCTGCAGAGAGGTTTGCAACTTGATCAAAGGCATGAGCACTTTTTCTTCCCGACAAGCCTATTTTGGCATTGCGGGTTCGTCTTCTCTGGGATCCGCCTGTGGTAGCGTAGCGAAAGAGCTTCTCTTCACGGGGGCAAACCTCTATGGAGCCGAGCAATCTGGCCAATTCCGCGATGGGCCACCCGCAGGGCCAAACTGGGCCAGGCCCTCGGGAGGTGCAAACCGAGGCCGCTCCTGCTCCTGTCGGCCCTTACAGCCAGGGCGTTGTTGCTTCGGGGCCCTTTCTGTTTGCCGCCGGCCAGGTGGGCCTGGATCCCAAAACCGGCAAGTTGGCGGGGGAAGATGTTGCCTCGCAAACTCGGCAGGCGTTGCTGAACCTGAAGGCGGTGCTGGAAGCAGGGGGCACGAGCCTGGCCAATGTGGTGAAGACAACCGTTTTTTTGGCGGATATGAAAGACTTTGCCGCCATGAACGAGGTTTATCGAGAGTTTTTTGCCGCAGACCCGGCGCCGGCCCGCTCTTGCGTGCAGGTGGCTGGCTTGCCCTTGAATGCCTTGGTGGAAATCGAGGCGGTGGCCTGCTATTCCTGACTGACCGGCTCCCAAATACAGCCTTTTCCGGCAACACCGATCTTGGCCTGAGAAGGATCCCCCTCGTCAATCAATCTCGGCTGGGGCGATAAGTTTCGTCAGGTGCGGATCCTGGCAAGTCGGGCACCGGGTCGTAGCCCCCCGGATGCCAAGGGTGGCAGCGGCAGAGGCGGCGGATCCCCAGCCAACTGCCTCGGATGGCGCCGTAGCGCCGCACTGCTTCCAGGGTGTACTGGGAGCAGGTGGGGTAGTAGCGGCAGGCAGGAGGCAGCCAAGGGGAGATGCCTATCTGGTAGCCCCGAATCAGGGCAACCAAACCGCGAGTCAAGGGATCCGACTGTTCCACCATAGGCGAGCGTACAAAAAGGCCACTTCCAGGCTAACGGCTGCCCCTGAACAGGGATCCTGCACAGTTCCAGACAAGAGGTTAAGATTGAAAAAGTCAGCACCCAAATAGACATTTCGTAATATTTCTGTTCAGGGATGCTGTGGAGACGGCTTTGCTCCCTGGCAGGGTTGTGAGAGTTTCATCGGGAGTGGGCGTGAGGGTATTCGGGCAGCTACAGCCGGCGCAGCGGCGCAACTTGGGCATTCTCTTCGTGGCCGGGCTGCTCTTTTGGGCCAGTCTGTCTTCGCTGTTGCCCACACTGCCGCTCTACGTCCGGGATGTGGGCGGCACCAGCCAAGAGGTGGGCTTGGTGATGGGGGCCTTCTCGATTGGGCTGCTGGCTTTTCGCCCTTGGTTGGGGCGGCTGGCGGATGGCCATAGTCGCCGGATCGTCTTGCTCATCGGCATGGGCGCGGCGGGGATGGCGCCTTTGGGGTACTGGCTCTGGGATTGGATCCCGTGGATAGCGCTGGTGCGGGCCTTTCACGGGATCAGCATCGCCGCTTTTGCCACCGCCTACGTTACTTTGGTGGCGGATTTTGCCCCGGAAGCAAAACGCGGCGAGATCTTGGGCTACATGAGTTTGGTCAATCCCATTGGTGTAGCCATCGGCCCTGCTTTGGGCGGCTTTTTGCAGGAGCTGGTTGGTTATGGCCCTCTGTTTCTCTTTGCCGCTCTGCTGGGGTTGGTGGGCTTTCTCTGTACCCAATCGGTTCGCGAGCAGCGCCGTGGGGGTTGGGGATCCCTGCCCCCGGATGGAGCGTTTTGGAGCCTTGTGCTCAACCCCAAGGTGTGCTCTCTCGCCGGGGTCATGCTCTTGGTGGGGCTGGCCTTCGGCACCCAGACCACGTTTGTGGCCCTGTTGATCCAAGAGGTCGGAGTTCCCCTCAATCCCGGTCTTTTTTATACGGCGGTGGCCTTTGCCAGCTTCGGCGTGCGCCTGCTGGCTGGTCGCGCTTCCGATCGCTACGGGCGGGGGCCGTTTATCTCTCTGAGCTTGGCCACCTATGCTCTGGCGATGGGGATCCTGTTGGTTGCCGACAGCGTCGGGGCTTTTCTTGTCGCCGGGATCGTGGTGGGGTCGGGTTTTGGCACCTTGATCCCGCTGATCTCCGCCCTGGTAGCCGATCGCTCTGAGCCGGCGGAGCGGGGGCGTTTGTTCAGCTTGGTGATGTGTGGGTTTGACTTGGGCATTGGGCTGGCGGGGCCGATCCTGGGCACCCTGGCGCTGGGATCCGGCTATCGGGCCATGTTCGGCTATGCGGCCCTTCTGGCATTGGCTTCGCTGGGAGCTTTTCTCTGCTTCTCCAATGGACGACCGGGATCCTCCCTGTGCTTTGCCTTGGGCCTGGAACCGGATCGGTTTCGACAACCTGATCCTCTCCCTTTGGAGCAACCCCATCCGCCCACTCCCTTGTCAACGGGATCCCGTCCCGCCCTTTAGGCACCCTGATTTTCGTTCCCAAGTCCGATTTGCTCTATCCTAGGCTGGGGTTGCTGTACAAAAAAGAACTCTGGACAGAGGCTATGGGAGCACGGGGTTGGCTTGCCCTGATGGGATCCCTGCTGGTGGGCACCTTAGGGGGATGGATAGAGAGCGCTTGGGGGGTGACGGTGCGCGTGCAATTGGCCGATGCCACCGCCCCTGTGGTGGTGGGCGTTTCTCGCCCCGCCCAACTGACCAACAGCCGCCAAGAGGTGCTGGCCGAGTTGCCGCCCATGCAAGGGTTTTTGGCCCAGCCCGGCCCTCAAGGGGTGCGCCTGCAGGGAGTGGTCAGCCCGGTGTTGTTCATCGAGCCGCCAGCGGGTGGCCTGGTGGCGGTGGATGGCCGCTGGTATTCCGGCAAGGTGCTCTTGACCGGGTATAACAGGGTAATGGCCATCAACTACGTGGATCTAGAAGACTACGTGGCCGGCGTGGTGGAAGCCGAGATGGGATCCCGCTTCTTACCCGAGGCCCTCAAGGCCCAGGCGGTGGCGGCCCGCACCTATGTTCTTCACCACCGCAATTCCCGCGGCTGGTTTGATGTGTTTAGCGACACCCGCTCCCAGGTGTATCGGGGCCTCTCGCAGCGCTCAGCCGCCGCCCTAGCAGCAACACACGCCACCCGCGGCATCGTCATGGTGTATGGGGGGCAATTTGTAAACGCCATGTACAGCGCCAGCGCCGGCAGCCAAACCGTTGGGGTGAGCGGGATCCCTTACCTGAGAAATCTGCCGGATTTTAGCCCCTATCCCAAGTACGGGCATGGCATTGGCATGAGCCAGTGGGGCGCCCAAGAATTGGCCCGTCAGGGCTGGACTTACCACCAAATTTTGGCCTATTACTACCGAGGGGTCAGCTTGGCCCGTCTGCCGGAGTGAGATCCTCGACGTCTCGTCCCGGCCTTCTATCTTGCCCGCATCGAGTGTGCTCTAGGTACCTCTGCAACTGTTCCTCAGCCAGCTTGGCATGCTGCTCAGCCAGTTCTGGAGGAGTTAGGATCTGAGCGCTGCCCATAAACCGGTTTACCCAGCGCAAAAATTCCCCGTGAGAACGGGGTGGAAGCTGGACTTGGCTACCCATATCAAAAGCATTCGTACATAGAAGAGAGACTGTAAGAAACTTTGGGAAACTTATCAGAAGGATCGGGATGTTGCCAATCTAATTGACTCGCTGGATGAGTTGTTTATTGATGAGGAATTGTACAAGGATCTCCCCTCTCACCATCAGAATCCACCGTTTTTTAATCAAGAAGATGTCCAGCTTGTTTGCTACCAATGGTTTAGGTCAGAGCCTGAGCCTCAGGTGGATCCCTATCTACTTAGGCAGAGGCGAAAGGATCCCTATGAGGCGCTACACTGACGATCGCAGTGACAGGCCTCAATCACCAGTACTCCCATCATGCCCCACGCTAGGGGGTAAAATTTGGCGCTAGCAAACCCTGCCTGCAGGGCTATTCGCCGTTGCTCTTCTCCAGATGGAAAGCGATCCAGGCTGGGATCGATGTAGGCATATTCGGATCCCAGTCCCAAGGCTTTGGCCTGGGCAACGACCTGGGTGTTCAAGTACCAGCGCTGAAAGTGTTCGAGAAAAGGGATCCCTGTAGGGCGATGAAAATCCAAAATGGCGGCACGGCACCCCGGCTTTAGCACCCGTCGGATCTCGCGCAAGGCTTGGGGAATATCGCTCACGTTGCGCAAGCCGTAGCCCATGGTAACGGCATCGAAGCTATCGTTGGGAAAAGGCAAGGCCAGAGCATCTCCTAGAACCCACTCGATGGGATGGTTAGGGAATAGCTGCCGGGAGCGGTGCCGGGCAATGTTCAGCATGGCGGGAGAGAAATCTAGGCCCACTACACGACCCCTGCGTCCTACTCGGCGGGCCAACTGCAGGGCCAGATCGCCGGTTCCGCAGCACAGATCCAGCACGTGATCCCCTGAGCTGGCGCCCGACCAACGCACGGCCATGCGCTTCCAAACCTGATGGAGACCCAAGCTCAAGGTTTGGTTAAGGAAGTCGTAGTGGGGAGCAATGCGGTCGAAGAGATCTCGGATTTGCTCAGGCTGTTCAAAGGTTGGACTGGGCACTGCCACCTCATGTTTCCCTGTAAAGACCTGGGGATCTAGCCCCAAGAGCGCGAACGAATCCCCGGCCTGAAGCCAAAAGAAGAGGGGGGCTAGGGCGGCACCGGGATCCCGCTGGCTCCCACTCGGTGGCGGCGGCTGGGGTAATCGGCCAAACTCAGGGACAGGGAGCGGGATCCGGCCAAGCTGGAAGCCGGGATGCGGATGATGCCCTGGAAAACTTGGCTGTTGGGGGGCAGCTCACCCGGCAAACCTTGGGCAAGAGCGTTGATCGAGCGTCCGTTGTCGTCGGTAACGTTCATGAAGCTGTAGAGAAAGCGCACCGTCTCTGACGAGTTGTTCTGCATAGCCACATTCAAGACTACTTGGCTTCCCTCGCGACGAACCGAGAGCACCTGCATGGCAACCTGGCCACTGGTGGCAACTTGCCGAGGGAGGGGAGGTGGGGTGGGCGCCGGTGACGAGGCGCGGGGAGGCGGCGGAGATGGAGTGACAGGTCGGGGGGTAGGCGTTGGAGAGGGGGCCGCCGCCAACTCAGGCGACAGGCGGGGGGTGGGCGTTGGGGTAGGTGTTGCGACTGGCGTGGGCGTTGCCGTGAAAAGAGGGGTAGGCGTTGGGGGTGGGCGAAGGTTTGCTTCCGCTGCTGCGATCACCTCAGCCTCGTTCAGCAAGGGCACGCTGCGGGGATCCCGAACTGCGCGGGAGCGAGAAGCCTGACCGGAACCGGTGACGGGAGAAGAAACCCCCGATAGGGCTCGTTGGCCGAATAGATAGCCCAGACAAGCGCTCACCACCGCCGTGAAGAGGAATGCGCTCAACCAAAACAGCACCCCCGAGAACCCGGAGGTGAACTCCTGCGGCGGTCTGGCCAGTCTACGCAAAGGCTGTTAACTCCTGCTGCAGATTCGCTTTACCTATGATACGCAAGCAATAGGGAAGCTAAGAATTCTCGACTGGGGCAGAGTTTTTGCGCTGTTGCTCATGGGCCTGCAGCGTGGCCCTGTCCAAGTTGGGCAGCCGTTCCCCCAGCCACCAACCCGGATCTTCCCAGCTCAGGGATCCCAGCCATTTGCCGGCCCGATCCGCCAAGACCAGGCCCAACAGAACCGGAGCGGTGGTGAGCCCCAACGCCAGGCTGAGCCAGAGGGGCGGAGAGTTTTGGGGGGGAGAAGATGCCGGCTTGGGACTGGTCATGGCTGAACTCGTGCTACTCAGATCCTAAATCTAGTTGGTGGCATTCCATCGAACCCAGTGCTTGGGCAGAGCGCAAATCCCACCGGACGCAGGTCGGGCAGGTCAGCGGAGCAGCAAGAGATCCTGTGGAAAACCGTCTTATTTTTGTCTTTCATTCTGCGATACTGCTAGGGGTGATGTTGAGAATCCCAACACGATGGCGATGGAAAATGTAGCTGGGGATCCGCTGCGACTTCCTCAAGGGCAGATGGGCTTGGCGGGATCCCAGTTGCACCTTGCCCGTTCCGCCCCCTGTGGCCTACTGTTGAGTCTGCTCTGGGTTGCTCCTGCTCTTGCCCAGCCGGAAGCCCCTGGCTCCGCTACTTTTGCTCTGCCCAACAGCCGCGACATCCTCACCCCCCCACCCCCCCCCACCCTATCGATTCCCCCCAACCTTGCCGACTCCGCCCCTGCCGCTGACCTGGCGGTGCAGGGAGCCTTGACGGCTGAAGAATTGGTAGTACCCCAATCCCCCTTGCAGGTGCGCATTGAGCGAAGAGAGGGCTTGTCTTTAGAACAAGCCCTGGAGCTTGCCGTGGCCCAAAACCCAACTGTGCAGCAGGCCAGGCTGGCCGTCGAGCGGGCCGAGGCCGGGGTGGCCGTCGCTCAAGCTGCCTTTGCTCCCAGCCTCTCCACTCGAGCCAGTTACCAATACAGCGAACCTCCTTCACCCGGCGGCGGGCCAAGCCGCGAAGTTCACACTTTCTCAGCCAGCGTGGTGCGGGTGGAGTACACCGCTTTTGACACTGGCCTCAGGGAGCAAAACCTGAAGCTGGCCCAAGAAGCTCTGCGCGTCGCCCAACTGCAACTGGAGCAAGCCCTGCAGACGGTCAAACAAGCTGTGGCCAACGCCTACTACGATCTGCAAAGCGCCGATGCCAGGGTTGCCATCAGACAGGCTGCTGTCGAAAGCTCGGAAGCCACCCTGCGGGATGCTCAAGCTCGAGAACGGGCCGGGCTGGGCACGCGCTTCGAGATTCTCCAAGCAGAGACGGAATTGGCCAACAATCGACAAGCCTTGCTGGCGGCCCAAAACATCCAACAACTGAATCGCCGCCGTCTGGCCGAACTGCTGAACTTTCCCAGCCCCACCGATGTGTTGGCCAGCGACCGCATCGAGCCGATGGGAGAATGGGATCTCAGCTTGGAAGAGACCATCATCGCTGCCTTCGCCCAACGACAAGAGCTGGAGCGCCAACGCCGCGAGCTGGAACAAGCCCAAAGCCGTGTGCGCCTGGCCCAAGCCCGCAATGGCCCCCAGGTCGGTTTGTTCGCCACCCTCGATGCCGTTAACGATTTCAACGCCAGCCGCAACAGTTTTGATGTTGGCTATTCGGTCGGAGCCAATTTCAGCTTGACGTGGTTCGATGGGGGAGCAGCATCTGCCCAAGCCCGCCAAGCCCAGATCGATGGACAAGTGGCCGTGAGCAATTTCGTTGGCACCCGCAATGAAATCCAGCGGGGGGTGGAAGAAGCCTTCCTGACCCTCAGCTCCAGCCGCGAGCAGATCGACTCGGCCAAAGTGGCGATTGCCTCGGCAGAAGAAAGCCTGCGCTTGGCCCGGCTGCGCTTGCAAGCGGGGGTGGGCACTCAGACAGAGGTGATCAATGCCGAAGCTGCCCTCACCACCGCCCGTGGCAACCTTTCCGATGCTGTGATCGCCTACAACCGCGCCTTGGTACAACTGCGGCGGGCCATCGGCAGCCTCTAACCC
>NZ_JANSJI010000083.1:0-11405 GCF_047462475.1 Synechococcus sp. H55.11 | reverse complement strand
AAAAGGGATCCTTAGAGCTTACGGGAATAGAACTCAACCACCAAAAGCTCGTTGACCGGAGCGCAAATTTGCTCGCGGGGGGGCAGTTCTTTGATGCGTCCGCGCAGCTTTTCTTTGTCAAACTCCAGGTAGTCAGGTAGAAACAGACCCGGATACTCTGCGTAGGCGGCTACCAGCTTGCGGGAAGATTCCTTGTTTCTGACCGTAATCACGTCCCCCACTTTGCAGCCATAGCTGGGAATGGTGACCTTTTGGCCGTTAACCTCTATGTGACCGTGGCTCACCAACTGTCGAGCTGCCGGGATGGTGGGAGCCATGCCCAGACGAAACACGATGCAATCCAACCGCATTTCCAGCATCTGCAACAGGGCCAAGCCGGTGGATCCCTTGGAGCGCCGTGCCTTGCGCATGTAGCGGATCATCTGCCGTTCGCTTAGCCCATAGTTGAAGCGCACCTTCTGCTTTTCTTCTAGGCGAATGGCATACTCAGACTTTTTCTTGCGCTCGGCGCCATGCATACCGGGCGGATTGTTATTTTTGGGGCGCTTGCGCGTCAAACCGGGCAGATCAAGTCCCCCGAAGCGACGAATAATTTTTAGACGGGGACCTGTGTAGCGGGACATGCGGGCAGTTCTCCGAAATCAGCAAAGGATGTCCAGGGTCGAACGTTCAGGAAGCTAGAAGAATTGGCGATCTCCTATATTAAGCGTTCACTCCCCGATCTGGGCAAGGGGGACGAAGCGGTTTTTGGGATCCCGTCTCGACCGTCTTATCCCTCTTGTCAGTCGTAATGAACCCCCAGTTGGGTGCGGATGAAGGCGCGATCTTCGCTGAGCAGGCCGTTGAGGGTGCGCCGTTCCCCTAGGATGGGATCCGGATCCAGGCCGATGGCTTCCAAGTCGGCCAGCACCATTAGCTCCACCAATTGTGGGAAGCTCACTTTGGGCTCCCACCCCAGGACTCGCTTGGCTTTGGAAGCATCCCCCAGCAGCAGATCCACCTCGGTTGGGCGGTAGTAGCGGGGGTCGATCTCGATCAACACCTGGTCTTTATACAATCCCTGTTCGGCTGGGCCGGAGCCTTTCCAGGTAATGGGCAGACCCACCAGCGCGAAGGCTCGTTCCGCGAACTCGCGCACGGTGTGGGTTTCCCCCGTAGCCAACACATAGTCGTCCGGCTGGGGTTGTTGGAGCATCATCCACATTCCCTCGACATAGTCTTTGGCGTAGCCCCAGTCTCGCTTAGCATCCAGGTTGCCCAGGTACAGTTTGCTTTGTTTACCGGCCACGATGCGGCTGACGGCGCGGGTGATCTTGCGGGTTACAAAGGTTTCCCCCCGCCGTGGGCTCTCGTGGTTGAACAAAATGCCGTTGCAGGCGAACAGATTGTAGGCTTCGCGGTAGTTGACCGTCTGCCAGTAGGCGTACACCTTGGCACAGGCATAGGGGCTGCGGGGGTAGAAGGGGGTGGTCTCCTTCTGCGGGATCTCCTGCACCAGGCCGAACATCTCCGAGGATCCCGCCTGGTAAAACTTCACCCGGATCCCGGTGCGCTGTTGGTAGTCGCGGATGGCCTCTAGAAGACGCAGCGTGCCCATGGCCACCGCGTCGACGGTGTATTCCGGCGCATCAAAACTCACCCGCACGTGGGATTGGGCCCCCAAGTTGTACACTTCCGTCGGCTGCACCTGTTCCAGGATCCGGCGCAGGGTGGTGCCGTCCGTGAGATCCCCGTAGTGGAGAAATAGCCTGGCTTGCGGGTCATGGGCATCCACGTAGATGTGGTCGATGCGGTCGGTGTTGAAAGTGCTAGCGCGGCGGATGATGCCGTGAACTTCGTAGTTTTTCTGCAGCAGCAGCTCGGCCAGATAAGAGCCATCCTGTCCGGTGATGCCGGTAATTAAGGCACGTTGGGTCATAGAGTTGGGGGCAAAGAGCGGGAAAAGTCTAAGCAGCGAAGTGGCTCAAGTCCAATAGCAAAACTCAGATCTCGAAGCAGAGACTTGAAAGCTAAGACATTATAATGCAGCAAAACTCCCTTTCCTCAGGCAGATTCCTGACCGAGGGTATGGTCTTTTACCCGTTGCAAGGCCGCGGTCAGGGCCATGGGCCAGGGATCCGGCTGGCGCAGTTGCCGCACCCCCTGAGGTAGGCGCAGCACAGAAGCGCGGCTAGTGCGGGCGATGGCTTCTAGATCTGGCAAGGGAGCCAGTAGCACACCCCTGTGCATGATCTGGCGTAACAGCGGTTCGTAGCCGGGGGGCGGGGGCTCATCGAACCGGCCCAACAAGTCTCCCTCAGGGCTGCGAAAGATCTGCTTGCGCCCGGGAAGAGTAGCTTTGGCAAAGGAAGCCTTAGCCACCGGGATCCCGTTGATTTCCACCAATTTGTACACCCCGTTGACCCCTTCCCCGGTCACCAGGCGGGTGCCCACCCCGTAGCCGCTGATGGGAGCTTGGGAGCGATGCAGACGCTCGATCTCGTGTTCGTCGAGGTCGCCGCTGACAAACACCGGCGCTCCCTGGGGCAAAATCTGCTTTACCCGGCGAGAGAGATCTTCCAAATCTCCGGAGTCGATGCGCACCCCGCCGATTTCCCCGCGCGATCCCAGTTGATCCGGATGGGTGGCCGCAAAGAGTTGGGCTGCCGTGCGCGCCCCTTGGATGGGATCGTAGGTATCGATCAAAAGCGCGGCCTGGGGAAAGTAGCGCCGAAAGGATTGAAAGGCGCGGGTCTCGTCGCCCGAGAGAGCAGCGATGGCCATCACCAGGGAATGGGCCATGGTTCCTGCCGGCTTGCGCCCCAATTTCAGAGCCGCCAAGACGTTGGAAGTGGCGTTAAACCCTGCAGCCAGCGCCGCCCGGGCCGCCCACAGCCCCGCCTGGGGCCCAAAAGCTCGCCGCGTGCCGAACTCCAGCAAAATGGCCTCATCCCCCGCCGCATCCCGCATCCGGGCCGCCTTGGTGGCAATCAGGGTCTGGTAGTTCAAGGTGGCCAGCAGGTAGGTCTCCACCAGTTGGGCTTGCCAGAGGGGGGCTTCCACCCGCAATAGAGGCTGGTTGGCGAAAATGGCGGTTCCTTCCGGCACTGCCCACACATCTCCCTCAAACCGGCAGCGGGCCAGCAGATCCCAAAAGCGCTCCGGCGCATCGGCGAAAATGCCCGTTTCCCGCAGCGCCTGCAAAGCCTCGGGGGCAAAGCTGAGCTGCTGCAGATAGTCCACTGCCTGGGCGAGCCCCATGGCGATCAGATAGCCATAGTCGGTGGGCAGCCGCCGCACAAACAGCTCAAAGGCAGCAGGCTGAGCCTCTAACCCTTCCCCCACATAGCAGGCGGCCATGGTGAACTGGTACAGATCCGTCAGCAAACCATAGTCTTGGGGCCGCAACGACGAGAAATCAGGGCTCAACATGAAAAACCTCAGGGCAGGTGGAGGGGGACGGGAGCACGCGGCGGGTTGCCGCCAAGGTTATAGTGAAACCTACCATAAGTAAGCCTGCCTGTCAGGGATCCACAAGCAGCACCACAACCCCCGCAAGACTGGAAAAACCAGTCTTGACAAAACACCCAACCCAAACGTAGCCGAGAACATGAGCGGCCACCTGGGCAAAACTCTAGCCCCGACTTATAGTAAGATTAACCATAAGTATCCACCCGACCCCGTCAACCCTGAGCGCGCTTGTGCGAGGTCGGCCAAGTTGCAGTGGAAGAACGCCATGAATCCCATGCTAGAGGAGCTAGCTGTTGAGGCGCCGGCGGGCCTGCCGCCCCACTTTGCGCCGGAGCGGGTGGGGGAGATCTGGCGGGTGCCCTACCAACAGCGGGCAGCAGAAGCCGAGCGCTGGGCCAAGGAGCACGGGATCCCACCGGCAGAGGCCGATCGGGTGCGGGTGGGCTTGTTGCTGATCGATGTGCAGAATACCTTTTGCATCCCTGGCTTTGAGCTGTTTGTGGCCGGCTCCAGCGGTTTGGGTGCGGTGGAAGACAATCGACGGCTTTGTCAGTTTATCTATCGCAACTTGGCCCACATCACCCAGATCATCGCCACCCTCGACACCCACACAGCCATGCAGATTTTCCACCCCGTCTTTTGGGTGGACGCGCAGGGAGCCCATCCTGAACCGGCCACGGCCATTTCGGCAGCCGATATTCGCTGCGGGCGGTGGCGGGTGAACCCCGCAATGGCTGCCAACCTCACCCAAGGGGATCTGACGCGGCTGCAGGTTTATGCCCTGCACTACGCCGAGCAGTTGGAGCAAGGGGGCAAATATCCCCTCATCGTCTGGCCCTACCACTCCATGTTGGGAGGGATCGGCCATGCTCTGGTGCCGGCGGTGGAAGAGGCGATCTTCTTTCACGGCATGGCCCGCCACAGCCAGCCCAGCCTGCAGCTCAAGGGAGCCAACCCCTTGACAGAAAATTATTCCGTGCTCAGTCCGGAGGTCTTGACCGGGCCGGAAGGGGATCCCATCGACGAGAAAAACGCGTCCCTCATCTGCCACCTGTTGCAGTTTGACGCGCTGATCGTGGCCGGCCAAGCCAAAAGCCACTGTGTGGCCTGGACGGTGAACGACCTGTTGCAGGAGATCCAAGCCACGGATCCCAGCCTGGCTAAGAAAGTTTATCTTCTGGAAGATTGCACCTCAGCGGTGGTGATCCCCGGCGGGGTGGATTTCAGCGAGCAGGCGGAGGCGGCCTTCGCCCGCTTTGCCGCCGCCGGGATGCACCGGGTGCGCTCCACCGACCCCATCTGGGAGTGGCCTGAGTTTCCCAGGGATCCCGGCTGACCCCGCAGATCCAGTATGATGCGGCAGGACACTCTGCCGGAGCAGCCTGTGTACGATCGCGTCAGCGGGACGGAGTCCTTAGCTGCTTCCACCCTTTCCAGCAGCCTGCGCCCCCCCAGCGGCGCCCGCGATTTGCTGCCCCGGGAAGTACAGCGACGGGAGAGGCTGGAGGCTCAGCTCACCCAGGTTTTTCGCCGCTACGGCTACCAGCGCCTCATCACCCCCACCCTGGAGCGGCTGGAAACACTGCTGGCGGGGGGATCCATCCGCGCCGAGGCGGTGCTGCAACTGCGGGATGGCGAAGGGATGATGCTGGGGCTGCGCCCGGAGTTCACCGCTTCCCTTGTGCGGGCGGCGGCCACCCGTCTAGCCGGCGGGCCTTTGCCGCTGCGGCTCTACTACCACGGCAGCGTTTTCCGCAACAGCCGGCGGGAGGAGGGATCCTACAGCAGCCAGGAGTTTTTTCAGTCCGGGGTGGAGCTGATCGGGGCGGGCGGATGGCTGGCCGATGCCGAGATCCTGCTGCTGTTGGCCGATTGCATTCGCTCGGTCGGCATCTCCGCTTGGACGCTGCTGCTGGGCGATGTGGGCCTGACCGAAAGCCTGCTCAGCCCAGTTGCCCCCACGGCTCAAGCGGCGGTGCGCCGTGCCATTGCCCGGCTCGACTACGTTTACCTAGAATCGGCCCCTTTGCCGGAAGCCGCCCGCCAGATTGGCCTGCAAATCCTGGGGCTGCGGGGCCAGCCCGCTCAGGTTCTTTCTAACCTGGCGCGGCTGCCAGTGCCGCCTGAGCGGCTGCGGGATCTGCGGCAGCTCTGCCAGGTGCTCCAGGATCATGGAGTGCAGGTGGTGCTGGATCTGAGCCTGCTGCAAACCCTGGCTTACTACACCGGCATCGTTTTTCAGGCGGTGGCCGCCGGGGAGGTCATCGCCTTGGGAGGACGTTACGACCGGCTGCATGCCCTCTACAGCCCTCAGCAAGTGGAACAGCCGGGGATCGGCTTTACCCTGCTGCCGGATACGCTGCTGCGGCTCTTGCCCCCTGATCCCCAAACCGAGGCGATGGTCTGCAAGCGGTTGGTGGTGCCCCTGGTGCCGGCGGGGATCCCGGCGGCGCTGGCTTTGGCCGCCCGCTGGCGAGCATCAGAAGCAGTAGAGCTGGAATTGCTGGATCGGGACCCCGAAGAGATCGAAGCCTACGCCCGCCGGTGTCGGATCCCGGAGATCGCCTGGGTGCAGGCCGACGGCAGCTATCACATCACCCACCCGGCCTAATCCTGGCAAGGTTGACCTCCCAACAGAGGCGCGGCTGCACCAGTTGTAAAAGTTGTTGGCGAATGCGCTCCAACTGCTGGATTGCCTGACGGGATCCCTGCGCCCACTCGCGATAGGGGGCTGTAGGCCTGAAATGCTGTTGCAAATAGTCGATCAGCCACAGTTGCGCCGGCAGCTCCAAACCGGCCACCGCTCTGCCCAGTTCCAACGCCCGCTGGAGAGAAAAGTGCCAAGGCCAACGTTTGAGTTCCTCCAGGAGCAATGGCGGAATCTCCCGCAGGTGCTGCTGGGCCAGCAACGCCAGGCCGGGGCTGCCCTGGGCCAAGGCGATCAGCTCGGATCGGGGGATCCCTGCCAGATCTGGACAACCCAACCCACTCAACACCTGCTCCACCTCTTCTGGGCTGAGGCGGCGAAACGGCACCATCTGGCAGCGGGACAGCAGGGTTGGCAACAGGGAGGCCGCCTGGGAGGCGATGAGAATGATGTGAGCCGGGCCCGGCTCCTCCAGGGTTTTCAACAAGGCATTGGCAGCGCTTTCTGCCAAGGTTTCCGCTCCCTCCAGCACCACCACCGAGCGCCGTTCGCGTAAGCAGGACGGAGTCCTCGCAGGAATCGGCCTACGGGAACAAAAGCGAGCTATTCCCTGCACCTGCTCCAGGCGAATTTGGGGTGGCGAGCGCCGCTGCAAAGTTTGCGCCTCCGGGGATTCTGCCGGGATCAGACGGCCCTGGTGCAGGTAGGTGGGGCTGACCCAATGGAGGTCGGGATGGTTGCCCGCCAGCAGCCAACGGCAGCTTGAGCACTTGCCGCAAGGGATCCCAAAGCTGGCTTCGCACAAGAGGGCCTGAGCAAACCAACGGGCCATCAGCCCCCGACCCACCCCCTGGGGGCCCAAGAAACAGTAGCTGGAAGTCACCCGCCCCTTCTCCAGCGCCGCCACCAGCAGCCGCGCTGCCATCTCCTGGCCAACAATGCGCTGCGGGGGCAAGACCTTCACCCGGTCAGGGGTCTCGGCGGCTGCAACTCCAAACATCGTCTCAGCAGGAGAGGATGAGGTTATCAGTTGGCGGGAGCCGACAGGAAGTGCTTGCGGAAATACTGCAGCGTCTCCGGTCGCAACAACCCCCGCTCCACCAAGGAATCCCCCCAGTGGGGGGAAGCTTCATCCATTGGCGGCAAGAACTCCAGCACCTCAGCAGCCAACAAGTCGGCAGCCTTGAGGAACTCTCCCAGCGTGCGGCACCCCGACAGCCGGGCCGAATATCCCCCATCGGCAAAGAATTTGATCGTGGTCGCCTTCAGGCCCGCACACTCGCCGATAACTGTCGTCAGCTTGCCCCCCGCCTGTTGCCAACGGCTGAGGATGTGTTCGATCTGGGGCCGATCCAGCAGGCCCGCCTCCTGCAAGTTTTGGAACAGATGCCTGGCCCACGGGGTAAGCTCCGCCAACAAGGGATCCGTCGGCGGGTCTTCAGGATTGGCGGGAAGCTCCCCGGCGTTGAGCCCGGGCTCCTCCGTCCCCCTGGCAGGCCCAGACGAATGCGCCGGCCCCTCTTTGGCGGTTGGGAGGTTGGCTGCTCTCAACTGGGCTTGGGCGGCCTCGGCGATCAGCTTCTGCTGTTCGTAACTCACCTGCAGCAGACGGTTGCGGTTCTGCTCAACTTTGAGGTTCTCTTGTAAAGTCTCCAAGCTCTGTCGGTAGGCCGCCAGCAGCTCCCGCGCGTCTCGCAGCTCCACCGTCAAGTTGGCCTGCTGCTGTTGGAGGGCGCTGAGGCGGGATCCCATGCTTTTGAGTTGCTGCTGAGCCTGTTCCAGGGCTTCCTGGCGGGCTTGCAGGGATCCCTCCAGTTGGACAATGCGCTGCTCGGCCTCAGCCTGTTCTGCCCTGAGCTGCTGGATCAAAGCTTCGCTCTGCTGCCGTTGCTCCTCCAGTTGGGCAATGTGCGCTTCGTAGTCACGGTTGGCTGCCATCAACCGCGCCACTTCCGCTTGCAGTTGTTGTTGCTGCGCCTGCAAGCTCTCCACCTGCTCTGGGGGAACGTAGCCGGAAAGCCGCGCCATTTGGGTTTCGTGCTCTTGCTGTAGCTGAGCGTAGCGCTCTTGCCACCTCTGCACAGCGGCTCTCAGCTCCGCAATCGGTTGCTCTGGGGTGGCAACCTGCTCGGGCCGGGAAGCGTCCAGATGCGGGGATAGGGCAGCCTCTGACTCTGCAACTTGCCGGGCCAGTTGGGCCTGCAACTGATCCCGCTCCGACCGGAGCTGCTGGATCTGATGAAGTGCGGCCTCCAATTGGGCGCGTAGGTCGGCCACAACACTGCCGGGCACCGAGTCCAACTGGCGTTTCTGCAGAATTTGGATCTGCTCTTGCAACTGCTCCAATTCGGATTGATAGCAGTCTCGCTGGGTTTGCAACTGCCGCTGCGCTTTTTGCTCCGCAGCGCGGACAAGGGCCAACTCCGTTTCCAGCCGTTGCAGTTGTTCCCGCCAAACTCGCAAATCCTGCTGTAACGTGGCCTGATGCTGGAGCTCCACTTGTTGGAGGCGGATGGTGGCTTCCAGTTTTTGAATGCGCTGTTGATACTGGCTTTGAAAATCGGCAATCTGCTGATTCATGTTGGCCAGGATCCGATCCCATTCCTGTTCCTGGAGCTCGATTTGCAGCTGCAAGGCTTCCACTTGCTTGCGGTAGTCGGCCAAGGTGGCCGGTTGAGGCTCATCAGCAAAAGGATCTAGGGCTGCCGTGGCTGTTGTTCTGGAGACGGGAACTTCCCCAACTTCAGAGTCAAGCCCGGGTGGCCGAATCCTGGCCTCTTCCGGTACGGGCAGAGCCGGCTCCACCCCCCAGAGAGGATCCCCGGCTGCAGAGCTTTGGGGGGTTGGCTGGGGATCCCTGGCCAAAAAAGGCTGCAGCGCCTCCCACGCATTGGAGGAAGCCATCTGTTGCAGTTGCACCTGCACATCCAAGGCGCGATCCAAAATGGCCGGCTGTACCCAACCTTTCCAGGCGAGAATCTCCCCCAGTTTCCGCCCGTAACGACGCTGTTGGGCCAGAGCAACCCGCAACTGCTCGAAATCCAAATGGCCCAGCGCCACCAAAATCTCCCCCAGAGAAAGGGACTGGCTGGGCAAAAAGCGGTAGAGATCGGGCAGGGTGAGCCAGCCGTGCTCGAGGCACACTTCTCCCAACTTGAGGTGGTTTTGCTGCTGCTCCCGCAGGGCCTGGGCCAACTGGGATTGGGAAATGAGCCCTGCCCGCAGCAAACGCTGCCCCAGCGGCAAGCTCGACTCAGCCTCACCATCAGCAGCACCCCGCCCCTCCAGAAAGGGGAATGGGGTAGAGCCACTCTGGGAAGAAGAGCGCCGAGGCATCAAGAAGGCTCCCAGTTCAAGACTGTGTCGCTGCTGCACTTCAGCTTATTGCCCCCAGGATAAAGCACCAAGGGAGGGCAGCGCCACCCTGGCTTTACCCCGTGGGATCCAGTCGCATTAAAACTTGGCCAAATTCGACCGGCTGGCCGTTGCTCACCAAAATCTCCCTCACCACGCCTGCTGTTTCGGCCTCTATCTCGTTCATCAGCTTCATGGCTTCGATGATGCAGAGAGTTTGACCCTTGTTCACCCGTTGGCCAACCTGGACGAAATCCGTTTCTCCGGGGGCAGGGGCGCTGTAGAAGGTGCCCACCATCGGCGCCGTCACCTCTACCCAGTGGCTGGGGGCAGGCTTGGGAGCGCTCTCAGGAGGAGGAGCTTCTGCAGGGGGAGCAGGGGAGGGGGCCAGCGGCGGAGCGGCAGGAGGAGGAGCTTCGGCGCTCCCTTTGCGCAAGGTGAGGCGAAAATCTTTGTACTCCAGGGTTAGTTCGGCTACATCGCTCTCTTGCAGAGCGGCCAGGAGAAGACGAATTTCCTGCCAATTGACAACATCCAAGGGAAGGCTCACTCCTGATGCATCACCTGTCCACAACGGAAATCCCTAAGCTGGGGGAAGAAGCTACTCGCGGCCCAGATAGGTGTCGGTGCGGGTATCGACCCGGATCCGTTCCCCCACCTTGATGAACAAAGGCACCTGGATCTCAGCACCGGTCTCCAGCTTGGCCGGCTTGGTTCCCCCAGTTGCGGTATCTCCCTTCACCCCTGGATCGGTTTCCACCACCTCCAGAACCACAGTGTTGGGCAACTCCACATCGATCACCTGCCCATTCCAACGCAGGATTGACACTTGCATGTTTTCTTTCAGGTATTTCACGGCGGAGCCAATTTGGGCGGCAGTAATGGGGGCCTGCTCATAGGTCTCCATGTCCATGAACACCAAGTTGTCCCCCTCTGCGTAGAGATATTGCATCTCGACTTTTTCGATGGTGGCCGCCGGCAGGGTTTCCCCGGCGCGGAAGGTTTTCTCCACAACGTTGCCGGTCTGCATGTTTTTGAGTTTGGTGCGCACAAAGGCCGCTCCCTTGCCGGGTTTCACGTGCAGAAACTCGATCACCTTGTAGGGAGCTCCGTCAATTTCTACAGAGACGCCAGGGCGCAAATCGTTGCTTGAGATCATGTCGGCAGAGGGATCCGTTGCTCAGACTTCCCAATCTTACCGTGATCAGGGGGCACTCGGATTCAGCACCTGGGGATCGATGGGGGGACGACGACCATAGATGGGCAGCACCTCCTGCCACTGAGGGCGCAACCCGGCCCGGAAATCGGCGTGGGCCAATTCTGCCAACGCCACCACCGGCACAGGATCCAGAAAATCGGCGGCATCCACAGATAAGGCCTGCGGCCACCCTCGGAGAGTCGCCTGCCAAGCCGCTTCCGCCCAGAGCTGATCGGCCACTGCCACAGCCAGATGTTCGGCCCCCACCCAGTACACACCGCCATACCACTCTCCCCGTTTGGCGTCCATCTGCACCGCCACCGTCAAGGGCTGTGCCGGGGATCCCTGCTGGATCCACGCATGACGGGCCAGGACGGCCAAAGCCGAGTAGCCAAACACTGGGATGTGCAACTGCTGACCCAGCAGGCGCGCCACGCTCACCCCCAAACGGCTGCCCGTAAAGCTGCCCGGCCCCAAAGCGACCGCGATCCCGGACACCTGCGACCAGTCCTGCCCGGCCAAGAACTCCTTCAGGCAAGGGTGTAACTGCGCTGCCATCTCCCGATCCAGCCACCGGCTCAGAATGCGGGTTTCTCCCAGCTCCGGCTCCAACGGCAGCAGGGCCAAGCCCAAAACCGGCGTGGTGGTGTGGATCCCTAAAATCCAGCGGGGAAGAGACATGGCCTCTCTCAGGATCAATGAGCCAGTTGACAGAACTTAACGGATGTTTTAAGGTTGTGTTGTCAATCTTCGCGC
>NZ_JANSJI010000082.1:0-7310 GCF_047462475.1 Synechococcus sp. H55.11 | reverse complement strand
TGTTCCTTAACTTTTGTTGTTTTTCGACTCGCCAATTTTGGGCAGAGTCTCCACCCACGCTGCACACAGAGGGGATGAGATGTCCGGCCAAAACGAAATCCATGTGGTGGGGGCGCGGCAGCACAACCTCAAAAACCTCGAGCTGCGGATCCCGCGCAATCGCCTGGTGGTGTTTACCGGCGTCTCCGGGTCTGGAAAATCTTCTCTGGCCTTCGACACCATCTTTGCCGAGGGGCAGCGGCGCTACGTGGAGTCCCTTAGCGCCTATGCGCGGCAATTTCTGGGGCAACTGGACAAACCGGATGTAGACCGCATCGAGGGCTTGAGCCCAGCCATTGCCATCGACCAAAAGTCCACCAGCCACAACCCCCGCTCCACGGTTGGCACCGTGACCGAAATCTACGACTACCTGCGGCTGCTGTATGGGCGGACCGGGATCCCCCACTGCCCCCATTGTGACCGGGTGATTGCCCCCCAGACGGTGGATCAAATGGTGGACCAGATCCTGGCCCTGCCGGAGCGGACGCGCTTTCAGTTGCTTGCGCCCGTGGTGAGGGGAAAAAAGGGCACCCACGCAGCGCTCTTGCAAAGCCTGCGCCAGCAGGGGTTTGTGCGGGTGCGCATCGACGGCCAGGTGCGGGATCTCAGCGAGGAAATTGAGTTGGCCAAAAACAAGGCCCACACCATTGAGGTGGTGGTGGATCGGCTGGTTAAAGGCCCCAACATGGCAGAGCGGCTGGCGGATTCCCTGACCACCTGTCTGCGCCAGTCGGGGGGACTGGCGGTGGTGGAGCTCTTGCCCCGTGAAGACGAACGGGAACACCTGCTGCAAAAAGTAGCCGAGGTGGCGGGGCAGTACCTCAACGGCAAGCCAACGGAGCTGATCTTTTCGGAACAATTTGCCTGCCCCGAACACGGCTCCGTGCTGGGCGAGCTGTCGCCGCGGCTATTTTCCTTTAACTCCCCCATCGGCGCCTGTCCCGTCTGTCACGGCCTGGGCTTTGAACCCATCTTCGACCCCGACCGGATCGTGCCGGATCCCAAGCTCCCCCTCTATGCGGCCATTGCTCCCTGGGCGGAGCGGGAGAACCCCTACTATCTGGCCCTACTGGCGGGGGCTGCTAAGGCCTTTGGCTTTGAGCTCAGCAGCCGCTGGTGCGACCTCACCCCCGAGCAGCAGCAGCTCCTCCTCTACGGCAGCGACCAGGAGATCTACGTTGAGGCGGAATCCCCCTACCGGGGCCGCGGCTACTACCGTCGCTACGAAGGGGTGATCCCGCAGTTGCAGCGGCACTACCAAGAAACCACCGCCGAAACCTACCGGCAAAAGCTGGAGACCTACCTCACCTACCGCTCCTGTTCCGCCTGTGGCGGATCCCGGCTGCGGCCAGAGGCCCTGGCCGTGCGCGTCGGTGGCTACCGCATCACGGATCTCACCGAGATCTCCATCCGCGACTGCCTGCAGCGCCTGGAGCAGCTCCAGCTTACCCCCCGCCAAGCACAGATTGCCGAGCTGGTGCTGCGGGAGATCAAAACCCGCCTGCAGTTTTTAATTGACGTGGGCCTTGACTACCTCACCCTAGCCCGACCGGCCATGACCCTTTCGGGGGGCGAGGCGCAGCGGATCCGACTGGCCAGCCAGATTGGCTCCGGCCTGACGGGGGTGCTCTACGTGCTGGACGAACCCTCCATTGGCCTGCACCAGCGGGATAACCAACGCCTCTTGCAAACCCTATTCCGCCTACGGGATCTGGGCAACACCTTAATTGTGGTGGAACACGATGAAGAGACCATTCGCGCCGCCGACCACATCGTGGACATTGGCCCTGGCGCTGGCATCCACGGCGGAGAAGTGGTGGCCCAAGGATCTCTAGCCGACATCCTAGCCTGCGAGCGCTCCCTCACCGGCGCCTATCTGGCGGGGCGGCGGCGGATCCCAACCCCAGCTCAGCGGCGACCTGGCAAAGCCATCTCCCTCAAGCTCACCGATGCCCACAAAAACAACCTCAAGCACATCGATGTGGAGATCCCCCTGGGCAAGCTGGTCTGCGTCACCGGCGTCTCCGGCTCCGGCAAGTCCACCCTGGTCAACGAGTTGCTCTACCCTGCCCTGCAACACTCCCTCGGCCAGAAGGTGCCTAAGCCAACGGAAATGGGGGAGCTACACGGCATTGAACACATCGACAAGGTCATTGTCATCGACCAATCCCCCATTGGCCGCACCCCCCGCTCCAACCCCGCCACCTACACGGGCCTCTTTGATCCCATCCGCCAAGCCTTTGCCCAGACTCTAGAGGCCAAGGCCAGGGGCTATCAATCCGGCCACTTTTCCTTCAACGTCAAGGGGGGGCGCTGTGAAGCCTGCAAAGGGCAGGGGGTGAACGTGATTGAAATGAACTTCCTGCCGGATGTGTACGTCACCTGCGAGGTGTGTGGGGGCAGCCGCTACAGCCGCGAGACCCTCCAGGTCAGGTACAAGGGCAAAAACATCGCCGAAGTCCTAGACATGACGGTGGGGGAGGCGCTGGAGTTTTTTGCCGCCCTACCCCCTGCCGCTAAGATTCTACAGACCTTGGCCGATGTGGGCCTTGATTACATCAAGCTGGGCCAGCCCGCTCCGACGCTTTCCGGCGGGGAAGCGCAGCGGGTGAAGCTGGCGGCAGAACTGGCCCGCCGCTCCACCGGCAAAACCCTCTACCTGCTCGATGAACCCTCCACCGGCCTGTCCTTCTACGACGTTCACAAGCTCTTGAATGTTCTGCAGCGGTTGGTGGATGCGGGCAACACCGTGCTGGTGATCGAGCACAACCTGGACATCCTCCGCTGTGCCGACTGGATTATTGACCTGGGGCCGGAAGGGGGCGACCAGGGCGGCCAGATTGTTGCCGTCGGCACCCCTGAAGAAGTGGCCGAGCATCCCGGATCCCATACGGGGCGCTACCTAAAGCAGGTTTTGCAACGACATCCCCCCGGCCACTGAGTAACTCAGGGTTACTCTGAGCCTTTTGCCCGTGTGGCATGATGATCCAGAAGGAAAAGGTTCGCATCCTCCCCAAGGGTAGAGCCAAAGAACTCCGTCCCGCTAAAGTGCTCCGCAGTGCTGACGCGAACGGTAGACCATATATGCCTGGAGTAGCCGGAGTCCTTATGGTAGGGCAGACCCTGGGTGGCCGCTATCAGATCTTGGAAGAACTGGGATCCAGCGGGCAAACCTACCTGGCCCAAGATGGCCATCGCCCTGAACAGAGCTGGGTGGTGATCAGGCGTTGGCAACCTCGCTCTCCCAAGGGGGAAGAGCCCTCTGCCGCCCGGCAGCGATTTGAACAGGCAATGGCGCTGTGGGAACGCCTGGGATCCCATGAGTGTATCTCACGCCTGCTGACTTATTTTGAGCAAGAGGGAGATTTTTACTGGGTAGAAGAGTGGATCGAGGGGCAGACTCTGGAACAGGCCCTGCGCCAGGCCACTGAGCAAGGTCAGCCTTGGACAGAAGCTGAGGTGCGGGCCTTTTTGCAAGATGTGCTGCAAACCTTGGCCTTGCTACACAGTGAGGGGGTAAACTGCTGCAACCTAGAGCCCTCTCGCCTAATCTGTCGCCGGGCGGATGGCCGCTGGGTGGTGTTGGGCTTGGGCTGCTGCAACTCTGGGCCCGAGGCTGCCGACAGCGATCTGGAGGCACTTGGTCTCATCGCCATACAGGCCCTCTCAGGGATCCCGACCCACAAGCTGTTTCGCGACCCGTTGACGGGAGAGCTGCGCTGGCACGATCTGGCTCCTACCAGCGCTCCTTTTGCCGCTTTTTTGGATTGCCTGGGGGGTTGTGACCCGCGGCAGCGCTTTGCTTCGGCAGCGGCAGCTTTGGCCGCTCTCCAGGCTTTGCCTCTGGCAGAGGGCGTCTCTCCCGGCGCTGAGATCCTGCCCGACCCTGTTGCCGCCGCTCCCTTACAGGAGCCGACTACGCCGCCGCGTTCCTCGGTATCACTGCGGGCGCGTTTCTGGATCCCACCACTTTGGGCGGGGAGTAGTCTGGCGGCTTTGCTGGTGCTACTCGGAGCTGCTGCCTGGCAACTGGCGGCCAACCTCAGCCTGTGGGGAGAGAAGGCAATTGTGCCCAGGGACTCTGTCCCGCCCGCGGGAACGAGGGCAAATTTGGGATCCGCTGGGCTCAAAAGCTTCAGCTCCCCAGAGCAGCCGCCCAATCCCTCCAGGACTGGATCCCTATCCTCTTCCAGCCCTGCCCTCAACCTAGCTGACTGGGCCAAGTCCTTGCAGCTCAAGGCCACACTGGAAGGCCCCGCCGCTATCACCGCTCTGGCCATCAGCCCGGATGGAGATCTCCTGGTTGCCGGGGGAGACGACGGTGTCATCCGCTTTTGGGATCCCCAGGCCGGCCAACTGCTGCAGAGCTGGGCAGGCCACGAAGGCTCGATTGAGACGCTGGCCATCAGCCCCGATGGTACCTTTTTGGTGAGTGGGGGGGCCGACAAGACGGTGCGGGTTTGGGATTTGGTCACCCTGGGGGATGGGGTGCCACGGCTGCAGTTGCAGGGCCACACCGAGCTGATCAACAGCGTCGCCATCAGCCCCGATGGCCGTTGGATTGCCAGCGGCAGCGCCGACCGTACCATTCGCCTTTGGCAAGCTGAGGATGGCCAGTTGGTGCGCACCATCGACAGCGCCGCCCACCCGGTTACCCAGGGGTCAGGCATTACGGCGGTGGCCTTCGCTCCCTCTGGGGTGGCGGAAAAAAGGAGCCCGCCCTGGATCCTGGTGGCCGCCAACGGGGATCCCACTGTTCATCTTTGGGATCCCGGCAGCGGGGCTTTGTTGAAAACCCTGGAGGCTGACTACCCCATCGAGCAGGTGCTCCTCAGCCCCGATGGCCGCCACTTGCTCGCCGCCAGCGCTTCCGGCGTCTGGATCTGGAACGTGGGCACGGGATCCCTCGAGCGCACTCTGGCCCAGCCCTTGTCTGGCTTGGCCACCCTTGCCCTCAGCCCCGATGGCCGCCTGCTGGCCAGCGGCACCGATCACCGCGCCCAGCAGATCAAACTCTGGGATTTGGGCAGCGGCAAAGAGTTGCGCACCCTGGGCGGCCAGACTTGGATGGTGAGTGCTCTGCTGTTTGGCCCCAACGGGCAAACCCTTCTCAGCGGCGGTGCCGATGGCGCCATTCGCATCTGGGGGCCAGAACATCCTGCCTCAGAAGGGGACTCAGCCTTGAGGAATCGAGCCAGGTAAAATACTCCACGGAGAAGGGATCCCAGCAGCATGGGCAGAGTGGTCATTATCGGGGCAGGGCTGGCCGGCTTAACCTGCGCCAAGGTGCTGAGCCAGGCGGGTTGGAGCGATGTCCTAGTCCTGGAAAAAAGCGACGGCCCCGGCGGGCGGGTGCGCACCGACGCGGTGGAGGGCTTCCGTTTGGATCGCGGCTTTCAGGTGCTGTTTACCGCCTATCCCCAAGTGCGGCGGCATCTGGATCTAGGCCAGCTCAATCCCTGCCCCTACCGTCCGGGAGCGATGCTGGCCCAACCCGGTCGCTGCTGGCTGTTGGGGGATCCCCTGCGGGATCCGACCAGCATTGTCCCTTCCCTCTTCAACCCCTTGGCCAGCTTTGGCGACAAGCTCAAGGTGCTGCAGTTGCGGGCGGAGCTGGCGCGGCGCACCCCAGAACAGGTTTTCCAGGAAGGACTGGGGGGATCTGACCGCTCGGTGCGAGAGTTCCTAGAGGAGTACGGATTTTCCCAAAAGATCTGCCAGCACTTCTTCTACCCCTTTTTCCGCGGCATTCTTTTGGATCCGGATCTGGCCAGCAGCGCCCGCCTCTTTGCCTTTTATTTCAAGATGATGGCCGAAGGAGCCATCGTCACCCCGGCGCTGGGCATGGGAGAGATTGTCCGCCAACTGGCCGGCCACCTTGCCCCAGAGCAGATCCGCTACCAAACCTCGGTGGAGCGCATCCTGGTGGAAGAGGGAAAAGTGCGCGGGATCCGCACCGCCAAGGGCGAGGAGATCCCTGCCGAGTGGGTGGTCTGCGCCACCGATGCCCCTCAAGCGCGGGCTTGGCAAGCGGAGCTCTGCCCTCAAGCTGCTGCGCCCATCCCCACCCAGGGACGGGCGGTGACCTGCCTTTATTTCTGCGCCCCCTTTTCCCTGGCCCGCGGTGCCTACTTGTACCTCAACGCCAGTGGCCAAGGCTGGATCAACCACTGGGTGCAGCTCACCCGCCTCAGCCCGGCGCTGGCTCCTGCCGGCCAACACCTCTATTCGGTGACGGTGTTGGGGGATCCCCCTCTGGGCGATGAGGAACTGGCCCAAACCTGCCGGGCCGAGCTGCAAACCTATTTTCCCAAAGCCCCCTTGGAACGATTGCGCCTGCTGCGGGTGTATCGGATCCCTTTTGCCCAGTTTGTCCAGCCGCCCGGCTTTCAGCAGCATCTGGTTCCCACCTGCAGCGGCCTGCCGGGCCTTCTCTGGGCTGGAGAATACACCCACCAGAGCAGCCTCGAGGGATCCCTGCGCAGCGGCGAACAAGCGGCGGCCTGGATTTTACAAAAATCTTCTGTATAGCAAGACACAGACTTTGACTTTCTTAATCCCCTTCTCAGCCCAAAAAGGGGGATGGCGTGGTATGAAGGGGGTGGTTGCCACAGGGATCCCTCTACCATGCAAAGCGCTACTCTTAACCCGTTTTTCCTTCTGCAGCGCTCGTTTGAAGTTGTAGGCCCCGTCTATGGGCCGCTGTTGATCCTGGCCTCTCCCGGCTTTGTCATTCCCATCGTCGCAGAGCTGATCCCACTTTTTGGGGGGATCCTCAATTTGGCCTACAGCCTAATTGTTGCTCCCATCCTGGCTGGCGCAGCCTTTTGGCTGGTGGATCAGCACCTGAAGCGGCAAGCTCCCCTACTGGGCAACAGCCTCGACTGGGCCCTCTCGAAGGCAGTGCCCCTGGTTTTCGGCAGCATTCTGCTGGCGCTAATTGTCATGCTTGGGATGCTGCTGTTTGTGCTCCCTGGTATCTACTGGGGGGTAAGGCTGGTTTTCACTCTCTGTGCGATTGCCCTGGAAGGCAAAGGTGCCACGGAAGGTCTGGGCTACAGTTGGAACCTCGTCAAAGATCGCTGGTGGGGCGTGTTTTGGGCTTTGCTGGCTGTGAGTTTGATCTTCGGCATCCCACTCCTGATTTTGTTTCTTGTTGGGGGGATCCTGGGAGCTGCCTTGGGTGCGGTTGTGGTTGGAAATGCTGCCGTCACAGCAGTTGCGCCCATCCTCGATATCTATACGGTGCTCCTGTTCCGATCCCTGCAGCA
>NZ_JANSJI010000081.1:0-1973 GCF_047462475.1 Synechococcus sp. H55.11 | reverse complement strand
TTTCCCTCCTCCTCCCCCCACTCCCTTTCCTGTTGAAAAAGTTAGCGTTGATCCAGCAGAAGTTAAGTTTGACTCAGGGACGACTGTTGGCTCTATAAAAACTCTCACGCTTACGCCGTCTGCTCCTCCGGCCAACGGCAGCTTGGTGTTGAAGGTAGAAAGCAGCAACCCGCAGGTGGTGGGCGTTTCCACAACTGCTGCCTCGTTCGTAACAGTTGTCGTTCCACCGGGATCCACAGATACACCCAAGGTTGTGCTGACGCGTTTGATCCCGGCTACACAGCAGGGCAATGCCACCATCACAGTTACCCGCGACCCGGCCACAACCGCTGCCAATTATCCGGTGGGCAGCGTGAATGTTGCCGTGCCGGTGACCTTAGAGCAGCAAGAGCAGCCGCCTAGTATTACAGTTACTCCTTCTTCGATAGAGTTCCTCGATGATGACATAATTGGAGCTACTCAAGATGTAACAGTTGAGCTCAAAATAACTCCAGTTGGAGGTCAGGTTGTACTGGACATAGGTGGAACCCCTAATCCTTTTGCGCCAGGTGCTCCGTTCACTGTTTCACCTTCAACTCTTATCTTTAAGGAAGGCAATAAGGGATCTCAGCAGTTCGGGGTTATTCGATTAACCGATGGTGTGTTTGCTGGCTCCATAACTGTTAAACTAAACACAGCCCTGACTACTGCTAGTAACTTCTTAACAGGAGATATTAACATTGTGATCCCTGTCAAGTCAGCAGTTGGCTCTATTGAGATTAAGTATGATAACTCGGTAGACTGTAAGAATAATCTAGGCAAAATAGTTACTGTGGTTCCCCAAGTTACCACTAGAGGGAAGGTTCTTCCTCCTTTTACCTACACAGCAGATCCTCCTCTGCCTTCTGGAGTCACGTTCAACACGAAAGATGGTGGTATCTCTATCCAATGCCCAGCACAGGCAGGTGCACCTCCCATTGGTTCCACTCTCTCGACGCTGGTAACTGTTACAGACTCCTCGAGTCCTCCCATTTCTGGTCAAGCTCTTGTGAGCATTAAAATTAATTAAATAGTCAAACCAGCCAGTAGTTCTCTACCTCTGGAAGCGGTGAATGTTGCTGTGGCGGTGACCTTAAAGCAGCAAGAGCTGCCGCCGAGCATTGAAGTTGCTCCTGACTCCGTTGAATTTGCTGGCACAGCTCTGGTTGGAACTTCTGCTAAGCTGAGGGTTACACTCCAACCATCAGCTCCAGTTGGTGGGCAAGTTGTGTTGGATGTGAGTGGAACTCCCGATCCTTTTGTCCCTGGCGCGCCATTTACCGTTTCGACCAGCACGCTGGTCTTCAAGGAAGGCAACAAGGGGCCTCAGGAATTCGAGGTTGTTCGCCTGACGCCTAACGAAGCTGCCGGATCAGTGACCATTAAGCTCAATCCCGCGCTGACGACGGCTACCAACTTCTTGACTGCCGACCTCAGCGCTGTGATCCCTGTTGCAATCAAAGCTCTGCCGCCGACTCCACCACCTGCCACTCTTGCAATTCAGTATAAGGATACTTCCTTGAAGTGTAGCACTAACCTTAACTTGAAGCTCACTGCGCCTCCAACTGTTACCATTACCGGCGCTGTTAAAAGCCCACTCACTTTCAAAGCCGAGCCAGCACCTAATCCTCCCTTCTTTTTTGACACATCCACAGGGGTCATTTCCGTTCAATGTCCAGCGGCAGCAAACCAGCCTCCGATTGGCCTTTCTTTCTCTGCATTGATAACGGTTACGGATTCTTCGATTCCGCCAATTTCAGCTCAGAAGTTCGTAGCCATCAAAGTCGAGTAGTAAGAACTACAGCAGCCCTAAGATATTCATAAGAAGTTCCAATATGTATAAAGCTGAGGGAGATGGGAATCAAAAAGGATTATCTGGGGTGGGAAGCTGTTGTGTTGGCCAAGCCGGCTGCCCAATCCAGCAGATGATTGACTGCTTCTGGGGTTTTGGCTTC
>NZ_JANSJI010000080.1:0-7317 GCF_047462475.1 Synechococcus sp. H55.11 | reverse complement strand
AAGGGGCCCCTCACCCCCAACCTCTCTCCCTGAGGGATGGCCCTCACCCCCAGCCCCTCTCCCTGAGGGATGGCCCTCACCCCCAGCCCCTCTCCCTGAGGGAGAGGGGAGTTAGAGCGGCGCCTTCGCGACAGCGTTGTGTAGCAATAACGAGGCAAGGAACCGTTGCGTTGCTGTTTGAAATGACTGTTTTTTGAGATTGAGAATGGCGCCGTTGCCATTGGGAATGGCTGTGCGAAGCAAGAAATAAAAAAGAGGGAGAAGCTCTCCCTCCGCGCTGATTGGCTAGGAATGAGACCAATTGCCCCGAACCTCTCTTAGCGTAGGCCGCTGGGCTTGTAAACCAAGAAGCTGAGCACCTGGCACTGCTTGATGTTGTCGAACCCCACCACACGGATGAAGCAATTGGGGTAGGCGCTGCGGCAAGCCTGCACCTCGCTCAGCACCTCCTGGGGAGAAGTGGCGCCGAACAGAGGCAGCTTCCACAATGTCCAGTAGCGAACCGTCGGTTCAGAGGATTCGTTGAACTCAACGGCAGGGATGTAGCCCTGATCCAAGATGTATTGCACCTGCTTGATGATCTGCAGATCCGTCAGCGGCGGCAAGTAGGAAAGGGTTTCGTAGCGGCGCTCTTTCGGTAAGGTTTGCATGATGGCTGTCACTCCGTTTCGGGTCTAAGGTTTTGGGGAGGGGATCCCGCTTCCGGGTGGGTGACCGGCGGAGATCCCGCTGCTGAGGTGAGCCGTTCTAGGTGATTGCGGCGGTGCTCCATATTGGCCTGCTGGATGCCGGCTTTGGCCATCTCCGGCAGGTAATCCACCACCTCCGCTGCAATGTGCTCGCGAACGGTCATGATGCGGTAGGCCAAGTCAGGGCGCTCTGCCAGCAAAGCCCGCAGGTAGGCTTCCCCATCCTGGAGGTTTTGCCGGGCAGAGAACTGCTGCAGCCAAAGAGCCCTGGGAGGATCCGTCTCGCTCAGTTGGGCCAGCACCGTGCGCATCGCCTGATAGGTCAGGTAGCTGATCAAGGTCTTGGCCGTATCTTTGGCGATCTGTTTTAGATCCATTGCCAATCCAGGGGGTGGCCAAAGCAGCGGGGCAAGAGAACTGTGGGGATCCCTTGCCCCAGCCAATCTCTAGAGGGTATCGACGGGCTTGAACTCGAACTTGATCTCCTTCCACAGCTCGCAGGCAGCCGCCAGCTCCGGCGACCACTTGGCCGCTTCGCGGATGATGTCGTTGCCCTCGCGGGCCAGATCCCGA
The DNA here is from genome assembly GCF_047462475.1 of Synechococcus sp. H55.11. Taxonomy (NCBI): domain Bacteria; kingdom Bacillati; phylum Cyanobacteriota; class Cyanophyceae; order Synechococcales; family Synechococcaceae; genus Synechococcus; species Synechococcus sp. H55.11. Next base: position 6,055 of record NZ_JANSJI010000080.1, on the reverse strand, counting down.
CCTTCGTTACGAGCTTGGATACAAGCTTCCAAAGCCACCCGGTTGGCGGTCGCGCCTGGAGCGTTCCCCCAGGGGTGTCCCAGGGTTCCGCCGCCAAACTGCAGCACGGCATCGTCACCGAAGATCTCCACCAGTGCCGGCATGTGCCAGACGTGAATGCCACCGGAGGCCACCGGCATCACCCCAGGCATCGAAGCCCAATCTTGGGTGAAGAAGTTACCCCGAGAGCGATCCGCCTCCACATAGTTCTCCCGCATCTGATCCACAAAGCCAAGCGTCACGGCGCGGTCGCCTTCCAACTTGCCCACCACCGTACCGGCATGCAGGTGGTCGCCGCCGGACATGCGCAAGCACTTGGCCAGCACCCGGAAGTGGATGCCGTGGTTTTTCTGCCGGTCGATCACCGCGTGCATGGCGCGGTGGATGTGCAGCAGAATGCCGTTGTCGCGGCACCACTTAGCCAGGCTGGTGTTGGCGGTAAACCCAGCAGTCAGGTAGTCGTGCATGATGATGGGGGCACCAATCTCCTTGGCAAACTCCGCCCGTTTGAACATCTCCTCACAGGTGGGCGCCGTCACGTTCAGGTAGTGCCCCTTGATCTCGCCAGTTTCCGCTTGGGCCTTGTGGACGGCCTCCATCACAAAGAGGTAGCGATCCCGCCAGCGCTGGAAGGGCTGGGAGTTGATGTTTTCGTCGTCTTTGGTGAAGTCCAGACCGCCCCGCAGCGCCTCGTACACCGCCCGCCCGTAGTTTTTAGCGGAAAGGCCCAGCTTGGGCTTGATGGTGCAGCCCAATAGTGGGCGGCCATACTTGTTCAATTTGTCCCGCTCCACCTGGATGCCGTGGGGAGGGCCCTGGAAGGTCTTCAAGTAGGCCACGGGGATGCGCAAGTCTTCCAGCCGCAGCGCCTTCAGGGCCTTGAAGCCGAAGACGTTGCCCACAATCGAGGTGAGCATGTTGGTGACCGAGCCTTCCTCGAACAGATCCAGCGGATAGGCGACGAAGCAGAAGTATTGATTCTCTTCGCCGGGAACTGGCTCGATGTCGTAGCAGCGGCCCTTGTACCGATCCAAGTCGGTGAGCAAATCTGTCCACACCGTTGTCCAGGTGCCGGTCGAGGACTCAGCCGCCACCGCCGCCCCGGCCTCTTCGGGGGGAACGCCCGGCTGAGGGGTAACCCGGAAACAGGCCAAGACATCGGTATCCTTGGGCGTGTAGTCGGGCGTGTAATAGGTGAGTCGGTAATCTTTCACCCCGGCTTGATAGCCGCTTTTGGATTGGGTTGCTGCGTAAGCCACGTCGATCTCCCTCTGAACGAATCACAAAACCAGAAAATGCCATTCACGGCTGCAACTAATGAGGCAAAAACCCAGGGCCAAAGCCCCAGACCACCGAGTTTTCGTGAATGAACCTGCCCCACAACCATGGGACTTGGGCTTTGAGACAGTCTTCCGCATTCAAGCGGATGCAAAGTCCAAAACCCTCCTTTTCAAGTGCCGCCCATTGCCAGCTCTGACGCCCTGGACTTTGGAAACCCAGTGGAAAGATTTCTATACAGTGTCTAAGCTAGAATTGCGGCAAACACAGGTCTACACTGGTTTAATCCTAAGCTATCATCCGCAAGGATCAGCTGATCATTACTTTCTTTATGAGTTCGATTAGTTTGGTTAAAGTGAGTCCCCTGACTTAGTGACAAGAAGACCAATTTCTTTGGCTTTCTTAATATCTTCGCCGGTGGGATCCCTGCCAACAGGCAAAAGCTCCCTGCTTTGAGGGAGCCCTGCAAGCTGGCCGCAGAACCTAGACGCTCAAGAAACGGCTGCCAGGGTTGGCTGGGATCTCTTGCTGATCACCTGGTCGATGAGGCCGTACTCTTTGGCCTGTTCTGGGGTCATAAAGTTGTCGCGGTCGGTATCGCGTTCGATGCGCTCCAGAGGTTGGCCGGTGTGGTAGGCCAGCAGGCTGTTGAGGCTGTTTTTGATGAAGAGGATCTCTTTGGCCTGAATTTCGATGTCGGTGGCTGGCCCCTGGGCTCCACCGAGGGGCTGGTGGATCATGATGCGGGCGTGGGGAAGGGCGATGCGTTTACCTTTGGTGCCCCCTGCCAGCAGAAAGGCTCCCATGCTGGCGGCCAGACCGATGCAGATGGTGGAGACATCCGGCTGGATGTGTTGCATGGTGTCGTAGATGGCCATACCGGCATAGACCGAGCCGCCGGGGGAGTTGATGTAGAGGTAGATGTCTTTCTCGGGGTCTTCGGATTCCAAGTAGAGCATCTGGGCCACGATCAGGTTAGCAATGTCGTCGTCCACCTGGGTGCCCAGGAAGATAATCCGATCCCGCAAAAGACGCGAGTAGATGTCAAAGGCGCGCTCGCCTCGCGCGGATTGCTCGATAACCGTGGGAATCATGCCAGTCCAAGGGATGGGTCAGTTCTTCTAGTGTAGTGTAAGCCGCTGGACAGATGCTTGCTCAGGGTGACCAGAGGGTAGCCGCCGGGTTGGGCAACGAGTCTGAGGTATGGCTCTTTACGATGGGGTGAGGCAAAGTCTAGATGGATATGATCCCAGATGAACCGATGGTGATCGCCAGCTTGCTGAGCCTAGCTTTGCTGGGGATCTTGATCCTAAACTTGGCAGAGCGTGGAACCGGTAATGGCGACTAGGATGGGAAAAAGTTCAACAGTCCCCTACCTTTGTAGGCTGGGGAGGGTAAGTACCTGGATGCCCGAATCCGGCAAGGGGTACTCCAGTTGACGCCATCACTTCACCACCTGAAAATGTTTCACATTCTCACCGTATCCTGCCAACTCATCACCACCCCCCAGCAGGTTGAGAAACTGGAGCTGGTGCTGAAGGCGTTGGCTCGTTGCTGTGAGTTTGTCCATCGCCATACCCCAGAAAACCTGCACAACTGCAAAGAACCTCCCTACCATCCGCCGCGGTTGTGATGCCCGCCAAGCGGCCAAACTAAGGGCGAAGAGCTTTGCCTGCGCCTTCACCTTCTCAAGCGTCAAGAATCCCTGTCCCTGAGGACAGGGGGTATGTCAACATCGGATCTAACATGAAATCCATTGCCTCAGCGGTGGGGGGCACTTTGACCCTTTCAACCTCATCTTCTCGGACAAATGCGGCAGCAAGTCTGCCCAGGCCATCTCCTATCCCGTCAGCGGTGGGGAGAGCGCAGCGGGATCCCATTCTTGTCCTCGGAGCCGGTCTGATGGGGCGCCTGTTGGCTGCCACCCTGGTCGAGGTCGGGCATTCTGTCCGCATCGTGGAGGCGGCTCCTGCCGGTGCCGTCGAGAGCAGTGCTGCCCATTTTGCCGCTGCCATGCTGGCTCCCCTGGCGGAGTCTGCCGTCGCCGAGGCCAGCGTAGTAGCGCAGGGGTACTATGCCCTCTCCCGTTGGCCCTCCCTTTTGGCCAGTCTGCCGCAGCCGGTTTTCTTTCAGCAGGAAGGCACCCTGATCCTCTGGCACCGCCAAGATGCGGGGGAAGCCAGACGCTTCTCATCCCTGCTAGCTGCTGTGGGGGAACGCCTTCCCCATCTCCCCAAGCCCCAGCCTCTGGATGCCCAGGCTGTAGCTGAGCTGGAGCCCTCGCTGGCCGGGCGATTTGGGCAAGGCCTGTATCTTCCCCAAGAGGGCCAACTGGATAACCGCCAACTGTTGTCGGCTCTGCTGGCCAAGCTGCGGCAGCACGAGGTGGAGGTGGAGTGGAGTTGCCCCTGGGATCTGGAGCAGGCGGAAGCCTGGCAGCAACAAACCGGCGGGTGGGTTTTGGACTGTCGCGGCCTGGGATCCCGAACAGAATGGGGTGGGCAGTCACCGCTGCGGGGAGTTAGAGGTGAGGTGGTACGTCTGTATGCCCCGGAAGTAGCTTTGCGGCGCCCGACCCGGCTGTTGCACCCCCGCTACCCGATCTACATCGCTCCCAAGCCGGGGCACCTGTTTGTGGTGGGAGCCACCGAAATTGAATCCGAGGATCGCTCGCCGGTGAGTGTCCGCTCGGCTCTGGAGCTGCTCAGCGCCGCCTACGCCGTCCACCCTGCCTTTGCCGAAGCGCGTATCCTGGAATTAGGCAGCCAATGTCGTCCCACCTTGGCGAACCACTTGCCAGCCGTGGTGGAGTGCGCGCCTCGCCTGTTGCAGATCAACGGCCTCTATCGCCATGGCTTTATGATCTCCCCGGCTATCCACGATGCCGTCTTGGAGTATCTTCACCACGGCAGTTGCCGCCTTGCTCAGGAGTTGGGGATCCCTTTTCAGGTACAGGCTGCCCCTCTTGCCGGTGAATCCCTGTCGCCATGCGTGTCTTGATCAACCAAAAGCCTTACGATTTGCCGGAGGGCACCACGCTGGCCGAGGCGATAGCCCAGGTGGAGATCAGTGGCCCTTTTGCGGTGGCGGTTAATCTAGAGTTTGTGCCGCGCGCCCAGTACGAGCGAACTCGTCTGCAAGAAGGCGACCAGGTGGAGATTGTCGCGCCGGTTGCCGGCGGCTAGTGCCCGACTGCCTCCCCTCAGATCCCGCATTTTTGCCCCTCAGCGATGTCCACTCTTCTTCCTGTCTCCCCCTCGACTCGGGCCGATGAGGATCCCTTGGTGCTCTACGGCCAAGCGCTGCCCAGCCGCCTGATGCTGGGGACGGCTCGCTACCCTTCGCCCGCCATTTTGGAGCAGGCAGTGGTGCGGGCACAGCCCTGTTTGTTGACCGTTTCCCTGCGGCGCCAGGGGGCGCTGGGGTCGGAAGCTTCCCAAGGGTTTTGGGCCCTGCTCCAGAAGCTAGGGATCCCGGTTCTGCCCAACACCGCCGGCTGCCACAGCGTGCAGGAGGTAGTCACCACAGCGGAGATGGCGCGGGAGGTGTTCGGCACCAACTGGATCAAGCTGGAGCTCATTGGGGATGACTACACCTTGCAGCCGGATCCGGTGCAACTGCCCACTGCCGCTGCCGAACTAATCCGTCGCGGCTTCAAGGTTCTGCCCTATAGCACCGACGATCTGGTGCTGTGCCAGCGGCTCTTGGATGCCGGTTGTGAAGTGGTGATGCCCTGGGCCGCTCCCATCGGCACCGGCAAGGGCCCCCTCAACCCCTACAACTTGCGCTTGCTGCGAGAGCGGATCGAGGCGCCCCTGATCGTGGATGCCGGCCTGGGCCTGCCCTCCCACGCCTGCCAGGTGATGGAGTGGGGCTTCGATGGGGTGCTGTTGAATACAGCGGTGGCCTTGGCCCGGGATCCGGTGGCGATGGCCGAGGCCTTTGCGGAAGCAGTGCGCGCAGGCCGGCGAGCCTACCTGGCCGGCGCGATGACCCCCCAGGAAGCGGCTCAGCCCAGCACACCGGTTCTCGGCACTCCTTTTTGGCACCAAGGGTGAGCAGCTTAGGCGGCAGGCTTTTGGGCCTGGATCACCTGCAAAGCCCCCCCGGCGTGCAGGGTCTGCCGGACGGATTGCCAGCCCTGCTGCTGCAAGTACTGCGGCAGATCCAACTTGAGCAAGTTCCAGGCGGTCTCGGTTTCAAACAGGGCCAGAAAGAGGGCCAGCCCAGGCCACATCCAAGGTTGGCAAGGCGCGTGCAAGTCCAGGATCAAAAGCCCTCCCCCCGGCTTGAGCACCCGCCACCCTTCCCGCAGCACCTGTTCCAGGTCAGGAAAAGGCAGCTCGTGCAGGGCCAAGCTGGTGTGCACCCAATCAAAGCTGTTGGCAGGAAAGGGCAGATCCTGGGCAAAGGCTTCCACAAATTCCACCTTGGGGAGGCGTTGGCGAGCTGCCGCCAGGGCTTTGGGGGAAGCATCCAGGCCGACAACGTTTTGGCTCAGCTCGGCTAGGATTGGAGTCACTTCGGCAGGGCCACAGCAGAGATCCAATACCCGCTCCTGGGGCTGGATGGAGATCCCTTGGAGGGGCAACCGGCGCAGTCGCTCATATCCCCCCACTGCTAGGGCAGCCGCACGGCTGATGCTGCGGTAAAGCCAGGGAAAGCGGTAGCTCCAGTCGCGCAGGAAGGTGGCCATAGGCAGGGATCCCTTGGGGCTTTTCCAGCCTACCTGTGAGAC
>NZ_JANSJI010000079.1:0-1977 GCF_047462475.1 Synechococcus sp. H55.11 | reverse complement strand
ATTCAGGTTCTAGTGGCAGCAATGCCATCGGGGTTCAAGTCCCCGGTTCCGCATTACTGGTCTTGGTAGCAAGCGGGCTCCGAGTCATTAGGTAGTTTTAGCTTAGAGGAAATTTGGGAAAGCTTCAGACGAGCATGGCTCAGATTGCCCTTTTCGCTGTCTAAGACTAGAAGGAGGAACGAGCCAGTTGTGGTTTCAACCAATCGAATGAGGCAAAATAACTTTTCGTAGATGAAAACTATTTCTCTAATTTTTTCTGCAGGTTTTTCACTTTGCAAAGCTTTGTTTCTAACCACTTCTGTGCTGCTGGCTACCAGCAACATTAGTTCAGCTCGTGAAAAGCCATCGCTGCTCATGCTGAGTTTATGAGCTATGTAGCCACCTCTTCTCCAATCTGCAAAAGCGATCCCTAAAGCCCCCTCGACAGTAAGGCCTTCGCCTAGAGCAACCTGAATGTGATTCATTTGCTAAGGAGCTCCTACGTCCTTGGTTTACCGTAGGTTAACACATCCAGGCTTGGTTTACCGTAGGTTAACACACCCAGGAAGCTTACAAGGTCTTAAGGTGTGAGAAACTTCCCTCCAAAACCCAGAGGCCTGGGCATTCTGGATTTCTTTAGCTACGGGTCTTGGGAGAGAAAAGCCCTTAGAATCTTGCGGTTTTGAGAGGTAACTGGCGGAGCTGCTCTGCAAGCTGCTCCAACTTGATACGAGCCAAGGCTAAGTTCCCATTTTCTAGATCCAACACTAGGTAAATAAACAACCCATGACTATTAACTAACCAGATCAGGTGATACTGTTCCTGGCAAACTACAATAATCTCCTTTAAACGTTGGGCCAGAGCCTCTGCAACCTTGAGCTTAGCGCGCAGCACCTCCGAGTTGCCGGCTATGGCAAGCGATAGGTCGCGCTCAGGCAAAGCAGAGACATCTGCAGACTTAGCTCCTAGGCATGTGCCGCTTCTCCAGTCGCCGACGGCAACACCTAGCGCACCGCCGAAAGTAAGAGCCTCCAGAAGAATCTTCTCCAGTGTCGGCATAGCCACATCCTCCCTCTTCCCTTGGCGGCACTGTTATTTGGGTACTTACCACTTACCGAGTAAGCAAGGTAGCCATCTATACCTTACCTCATTGCCTTTCTCCTGCCAAGTAGGAAAAGAGTGAGCCGCAAGGCCAAGCAAAAAAAGAAATTTAACCGCTTAAGTGAAGAAAGCAAAGCTCCTCATCTAGCTCTGCTCAAGCTTTCTAGCTACCTCAGTACCTGGTCTAGGCTAGAGCACTAGCTGTTCTGCCACTTGATCCAGCTTAATGCGAGCGAGAGCTAGGTTACCCTTTTCTCGATCCATAACAAGATAGAAAAAGAGTCCTCGGACAGACTTTACTACTCGAACGAGATGGTATTGCGTTTTTAGAACAACGAGAATCTCTTCGAGCTCATCCTTAATGCCTACAGACTCCAAAGTCCGGAACTTAGACCGAACAACCTCGGTCATACCTGCCACAGCTATCTCTAGATTCCGCTCAGGAAGGGCGGGAACGTTAGAGCCCTTGAAACCCAAGCACATGCCACTCTTCCAGTCACCAAGCGCAATGCCTATAGCTCCATCAATGGTTAGAGCAGTAGCCAAACTTTCCTGAACTTTCTGCACAGAACCCCTCCTGAACCAGAATACAAAAGTCTTCCTGGCTTTTGCCAGAAAGTATTATACCCACCGGCAGTTCTACCTTCTAGCGTATCATGTCAGATCTCTCCCCTGTCAACTCCTGTCCAGAGAGTTGGCTTACATACCTCGGGTTAGACCAGATCAAAGCAGTCGATTCGGACAAATGATGAACAAGACTATATTCAAGTATTCAGGTGGGATCCTATTTCGACATTGGAGAAAAGCCATCTGGGGAGCAAGGTGTGCTGAGGAACAGATTCCGGCAGGGCGGTCGGGGAGTTATGCTGGGGTTGTCTCTTTTACCAGGCTGCTGAG
>NZ_JANSJI010000078.1:0-7342 GCF_047462475.1 Synechococcus sp. H55.11 | reverse complement strand
TGGGAGAGGGGCTGGGGGTGGTCGCGTGAGCGGCGCGGAGCGCTTGGGCTGACTCCCTCAGGGAGAGGGGCCGGGGATAAGGACAACTGCTGCCAGAGCATCAGACGGGATCTAGGAGTTAGCAGAAAGGGGTACGCTGGCAAGGCTAAGATCCGATTGACCCAGTTCCGTTCCCTGCTCCCGCAGCGGGCGGGATGGGTCAACTTGGAAGCTGTTGATCCCTGCAACCTCTTCTGACCCTGTGCCGACGCTACAACTGGCCTCGCCAACTTCCGCGGCCTGGATCGAGCAGGCCATTCGCCACCTCGACCTGATTTTGCTAGATCACGCCAACTGCGAGAAGAAAGCAGCGGGCAATGCCCTCAGTTTGCTGTTTCGCTACCCCGCCAACGGGCGGCTGGTGGAAGCCCTTTCACCACTGGCGCGGGAGGAGCTGCAGCACTTTGAGCGGGTTCACCGGCACCTGCAACGGCTGGGGATCCCGATCAGGCCCCTCTCGGCTGCTCCCTATGCCAGCCGCCTCAACCAGCACCTACGCCGCTCCGAGCCGGAGCATCTCTTGGATGCACTGCTAGTGGCCGCCATCATCGAGGCCCGCAGCCACGAACGCCTAGGCCTGCTGGGGATCCACGTCCCCGACCCGGAGCTGCGGCAGTTTTACCTCTGGCTGGCGGCGGCTGAAGAGCGGCACTGGCAGTTGTATTTGGATCTGGCGCTAGAACAGTTCCCCGCCGAGCCGGTGCAGGAGCGGCTGGACGCTTTGCTGCAGGTGGAAGCCGAGATCCTCTCCACCCTTCACCCCGAGCCTCGTGTCCACAGCTAACCTCTCCCCTTCCCGTGCAACCCCATGTTCCAGGCAACGCGGCGGTGGCTGGCCCTCTGGTACACGGTGGTAACGGGGGTGTTTTTGTTGCTGTTTGCCGGCAGCTTCTACTGGTATGTGCAGTCAACCCTGATTGAGCGGGTGGACGACACGCTGGGCCATGTGGTGGAAATTGTCGAGCGCTCCCTGGTGGTGGACGAGAGCCTCTTGGACCCGCAGCAGGTCCGCCACAGCTTGGAAGCCAGCTTTCGGGATGATCCCAGCACCCTAGCAGACGACCACATCGACCTGGAGTGGTTTGATCCCCAGGGATCCCTCATCTGGTCCACCGTGCCCGGCGGCATCCCTGCCCCCCTGCTGACGGAGGGATCCCTGCACACCGCCCGCATCGCGCCTGGGTATTGGCTGCGCCAGTTCACCGAGCCGATCCTGGCCAGTGGGAAGCTGCTGGGGTATTTGCGGGTCAGCCACCCCTGGTTTGAGGTGAGCAAGCCGACACGCCAGCTCATTCGGGATCTCAGCCTCTGGGTAGCGGCCAGTTTGGCCTGTGTAGGAGGAATCGGCTGGCTGCTCTCCGGTTTGGCCATGCAGCCCATCCGCCAGTCTTACCAGCAGCTCAAGCAATTTACCGCCGATGCCTCCCACGAGCTGCGCAGCCCCTTGGCCAGCATCCAGACCACGGTACAGGTGGCTTTGGCAGACTCCCAATTGGATGCCGACACCCGCCAGCGCTGGCAGATGGTGGAGCGGCTGTGCCTGCGGCTGGGCCGGCTGGTGGACGACCTGCTGTTTCTGGCCCGCCACGACAGCGGCATGGTGCCTTTCCAGCCCCGCTGCTGTGCCCTGGATGCTCTGCTGCTGCAGGTGGTGGAAGAGTTGCAGGGCTTGGCCAACCAAAAAGGGATCCGTCTAAAGCTGGATATGGCCGCCCCCCCAGAGGAGACGGGAGGGGATCCCTTTGCCTTTTGGGGAGATGAAGAGCAACTGGCCCGCCTGTTCACCAACCTGATCGAAAACGCCCTTCTCCACACCCCCCCCGGCGGCGAGGTGCAGGTGCGGCTAAAACAGCGGCTGCGCTCCGGATCCCCAGAACTGGTGCTGCAGGTGCAAGATACCGGGCCGGGGATCCCACCCCAGGCACTGCCCCACTTGTTCGACCGTTTCTATCGGGTGGATCCGGCCCGCAGCGGGGATCCCAATCGGCGGTCGGGCTCAGGTTTGGGGCTGGCCATTGTCAAAAGCATCGCCGAGCAGCACCGGGGACAGGTGCGGGTTGAGAGCAAGGTGGGGCAGGGATCCACCTTTGAGGTGATTTTGCCCCAGCGACGATTGGAAACTTGCACTCCAGAAACTGTCTAAAGGTGCTCTAGAAAACAGACAATCCTTGGACAGTATGTTAAATTCAGACTAAAGTTCAGTCTACTCTTTACTGCAAACATCCTGGCTTAATAGCCTTACTTTTGAGCCGAGGCTCTTTTTCTGACTTTCCGTCATTTTCTGTTTCCGGATTTCAGAATTTCTCTTTAAAAGCAAAGTCAGGACTAAGACAGATGAGGCGGAACTGGATCCCAGCCTCTGCTTTCTCTTGCAAGTTGCCGGCAGGGTAGTAAGCCGACTGCTTGAGTATGTCTGTTTACCGGCAAGTCCGGAGAAGTTCCTCTCCCCCTCCTCCAAAAACTTCCAAAAAAATGTATCGTTTCCAAGTTCGCGCCACCACTCAGCCCGGTGATCGAATTGCCCTGGTGGGATCCAGCCCTCGGTTGGGCGCCTGGGATCCGAGCCGCTGTGTTTGGCTGCAGACGGATCCCGCTTGTTATCCGCTCTGGTGGGTGGAGTTGCCATTAGGCCCGGCAGATGGCACTTCTGGCCCCCTATCCTCCGGGGAGTGGCCTCAAGAGACCCCTCGAGTGGAGTACCGATATCTGCGCGTTCAGGCCGATGGCGAAGTTATTTGGGAAGCTGCCGATAGGAATCGCTGGGTGCCGCTTGAGCCTCAGCCTTTGCCATCAGTTTTGATCGTGGAAGATGGCGAGTTTGGCCGGATCCCTTCCTGTCCTTACGGCTATTTTGCCACCCCTATTCTTGAGCCTGAGCCTGAAGATTTGCCGGGACTGAAGATAGTTGTTTTGGGTAGCTCCGTTGCCCTGGGGTGCAGCGCCTGGCTATTGCGAGGTTGGGCCTGGCTGTTGCAGAAAGCCTTGCGGGAGCGCTACGGCCATCGGGTGCGTAATCTCTCGGAATTGGGGGCTACGGTCAGCCGAACGCTGGCACGGTTTGATCAAGTTGTCGTTCCCGAACAACCGGACGTGGTAATTGTGGCCTTGTCGTTGGGAAATGAGGGCTTGGCCACGGCTCTGCCGGAGCATCGACGTGCCGTCCAAAGGCGGTTTGAAAACGGCCTGCGACGCCTGATTGAGAAGATTCAAAATATAGGCGCTTTGCCCATCTTGGCAGGGGTCTATCCTCACGGCGACTATGGTCCAGAACAGCATCTGCTTCTGCAGGAAACTCAGCAAAAGATGCTCGGTTGGGGATGCCCTGTGTTCAATTGGCTGCCCATCCTAGACGATGGCCAGGGCCGCTGGAAGCCAGACCTGGCTTTTGACCCCGCTCACCCCAATTCCAAGGGGCATCGGGTTATGTTTGAGGCCATCGATCTCTCGCTCTTCGAGCACGGCCAAGTTCTGTCGGCTCGTGGAAAGCTGGCTCAATCCACTGCAGAACGAATCATTTTTGAAGACGGCAATGGCTTTTGGGTAGCTGCAGAAATAGGCAGAGATCAATTTCGCATCGTGAATATAACCCCCTACCCTTATACCCTTGCGCCAACTTGGCAATCTTTGCAGACTGCTTTCCAAAAATCACGCCTGCAGCCGGGACTGTATATTGGCAGAAGCGATGCAAGGATAGGAGACAAGACCCTACATTTACTTTCCATACAAGAGGACAGTTCGGTTCAAACCACCCTCTCCATTCCTGCAGATGCCGACCTCATCTTCTCCCCAATAGCTCAGTTCTTTTCCGCAGAAGCAGTAGAAACGATCTTCGAGGATGGATCCCTGATCCTGCTCAAGCTCAGTGGATCTTCAAAAGGCTCTTCTGATCCCAGGCCTCGCCTGTGCGTGATCAATCGGAGCAATCACGAGTACAACATCCACCCCATGTGGAAAGAAGTGCGGGCTGCCCTCAGAGCTCTGCCACCAGGGGTTTATGAGGATCCCCTCTATCGCGATGCTCCTTTCCGCACGTTGATGATTGGAGAAGGGGGGTTGGAAAGCCGGGTCAAGGCCGCTCCCAACTCGGTCATGCTATTGGAATACACATGCGCCTTATCTGATATTCATCGCGTTGCTGTTGTTCCCCTGGGGGATCGCTGTGCAGTGCGAATGCTGCTCTACAAGCTGGAATACGACGGGCCTGCATTTCCTTTTGATTTGACCCGCACCAGCAACCTAGCGGATGTGGCCGATATGATCCACCACGATTTTCAGGGCATGTGGGATCCGCAATATTTGCACTACAGCCCTGAAGACAGGCGAATTTATCACAGCAAGTGGACAGGTCTTTCTTTCGGCCATGAGGTGGAAGAAGGGGAAGATCCACTGCAGAATATGAATCCAATCCACGAGCGGATGCGGACTCGTTATACAGCTCGCGCCAAGCGCTTTCTGTATGTCTTGGAAAAGGCCGATAAAGTTTTGTTCGTGCGCACAGGCGGTTGCCGGCGAGAGGCTGTTGTTGACTTGGTAGATAAGCTGGCGGCTAAGCGCAGGGGCAAGCCTTTCTTGTTGCTGGTTATTTCCCTTCAGTCTTCCGATGAGTTTGTAGGGATCCCCAATGTTATCCATTACAACTTGGAGTTTAACCCCGACCGCATGTGTGCAGATCCTGAGCATTGGAAGTACTGCACAGGGATCATGAGGGATATTCTCCATTCCTTGGGGGTCTCTAGCCGCAATCTTTTCTGGTGCCCCCCACAACTGTAGGCGCCGACAATGGGCGGGTGGGGATAGAGCAGAAGTTTGAGGCGCTCCAAGGTGCTCAATCCAGAAAGCTGATGATCGGACTCGAACCGATGACCTGCTCATTACGAGTGAGCTGCTCTACCGACTGAGCTACATCAGCAACGGTTGATTCGATGGGGGAACCCGCCACTCCGGAGCAAGCAATCCCGATCTTGATCCTGGGCAAGCTTACTGATCTTACCTCATCCTTGCCTTACTCGGGATCCCCGGCGCCACAACCCCAGAGATAGCCCCAGCGTCAGCCACACCAACCAATCCCCCGTGCGGCTGTAGAAGGTGGTCTCAGAACGCCGCCTTACCTCTCCCGTGATCACCCCCCGCTGAAAGATGGGGCCGACCTGCTGGAGCCGACCTGAGGGATCCACCACCAGGTTGCCGCCGGTGTTGTTGACAAACACCATGCTACGCCGGTTTTCCACAGCCCGGAAAACCGAGAGCTTGCCGTGCAGCATCGGCCAGTGGCTATTGCCAAACCAGCTATCATCCGAAATCACGATCAAAGACTCGGCGCCATGACGGGTTAGAGCGCGGCTGGGCGCAGGCAGCACGCTCTCCAAGCAGATCATCACCCCCAAAGGCCCGAAAAGCTCGCCCCCGGCCAAAGGCCGATAGCCATCCGGCGAGGGCACATAGCGCCCCGACTCGAAATAGGGAAAGATCCACTGCTTGCCAAACCCATCCAGCAAGCTGCCCTGGGCGTCGAACAACAGGGCCATGTTCAACAATCGCTGCTGCTCCTCCGGCAGATGGGCTGTGCGGGGATCCGGCTCTGTTGCCCCCGTAATCAAAGCGCCTTCTGGCGGCAGAATCGCTTGCATCGGCTCGATCACATAAGGTTCCAGGGCGGTATTCAGCAGCCGCGCCCGCAGCGCCCCCTCCGGCCAAATCACCAATTGTGCGCCGGCGGCCACCCCCTGGGCAGAAAGTTGATGCAGCTCCCGGTAGCGCTCCCTGCGGTAGTCCCAACTGCGATCGGCTTCCAACCAAGCCACCTGCTGCACCGCCGCCACCCGAAAGCCGGGATCCCTGGCCAAAGCATCGAAGTAGGCCAGGCGCACGCTTCCATAAGCCAAGACCAGCCCCGTCAACCCCAGGCCCCAGGCGAGCGTACTCCAGAAATCCCTGTTCCTGAGCAGCTCATCCAAGCAGGTTCTCAGGGATCCTCGGGCCATCTGCCTGGCCATCTGCCAAAGCACCCCATTGACAAACACAGCAAAAAAGGTAACCCCCCAGATGCCTGTGATATCGGCCACCTGGATGGCAAGGGGCCAATCGAACAACAGGGAGCCCCAATGAAAGGGAATAGGCCACCAGAGCAAGCCCAACAGCCCATCCAAACCTGTCCAGACCGTGGCCAAGCCCAGCGGACGCGCCCAAGGCGGCAGGGGATGACTCAGATGTAAACTCAGGAGCGTAGCAGTGGTAAAGAAAAGGGGGATCAGGGGGGCCACCACCACGCCCCCCAAGATCTCCCAGGCGCTCAGCACCTTGACTGAGAAGGGATCCACCCAGAAGGCATACAGGCAAACCCAAAACCAAAGGCCATAGGCCAAACGCCACCGCGCCCACCCTTGCTGTTGTTCGCACAAGTCAAACAGCGGGGCTAGGCCCAGCAGCGCCCCCGGAAACCAATGCAGCCAGCGGTTGGGGGATCCCAGGCAAAGTAGCAGAATGGCCAGCCCCATCAGCCAGCGCCTGCCTGGGTTTCCTTTTTGGAGCAGATCCTGCTGTTGGGTTGAATCTCCCACTTTCAGCTTCATCAACAAGCGCCTAAATCTAAAGCTGTGTTAACATTTTGCATAACTTCAGGGGTCTGGCGCCTTCCGGCTTGGCTTGGGGATCTCGTCAGCGGTGCGTAGCACTATGGGCAAGGTTTTGGTTTTGAATGCCTCCTACGAGCCGCTCAACATCACCAGTTGGCGCAGGGCGGTTGTTCTGCTGCTCAAGGGCAAGGCCGAGCAAATCGAGCACAACGGTCGAGTGGTGTACGGCAACATTCCTTTGCCCACTGTCATTCGTCTGCGCCACTATGTCCACGTTCCCCACAAGGAGATCCCGCTCACGCGCCGCAACGTCCTCTACCGGGATGGGCACCGCTGTCAGTACTGCGGTTGCTACGGCGAAGACCTCACCCTCGATCACGTGATCCCGCGCTCCCGCGGCGGTGGAGATACTTGGGAGAACGTGGTCAGCGCCTGTGTGCGCTGCAACGTAAAAAAGGGCAACCGCACCCCCCGCGAAGCCGGTATGCCCCTGCTGCGCCAACCCCGCCGTCCCCACAGCACCCTCTACTTTGAAATCTCCAAAGCGGTTGACAGTGGTTCCCACCGAGAATGGTCCAAGTACGCCATCGGCCTGGAAGGGGATCCCCAAGAGGAACCGTTGGACAACGGCTAAGGATGGAGTTCTGACGTGGGGGCAGCTTTGGAAATGGGGGGAGAGGTGGTGGCCGGGATCCCCGTCTCGATCCACTGGTGGATCAGGGCATTGACCT
>NZ_JANSJI010000077.1:0-7364 GCF_047462475.1 Synechococcus sp. H55.11 | reverse complement strand
ACTTGCTGCCAAAGGTGGGCGAGCTGGGATCCCCTGCCCTTGGCGTACAGCAGGCGGGATCCCTCTGCCTGAGGATCGGGTTCTAGGCGCAGCCAGAGGTAGGTTGCTGGCAAGTAGGGCAGGTACTGAGGCCATTCGATGGCGGTGATCCCAGCTTGGCTCCAAAGTTCTTCCAGCCCCAGATCGTCGAGAGCTGAGGACTCGGCTCCGCCAGAGGGGGATCCCAGACGGTAGAGATCGCAATGAAAAAGAGGGATCTGTCCGGTGTGGTATTCCTGGAGCAGCACGAAGGTGGGGCTGTCGATGGGTTCAGGGATCCCCAAGCCCTGGCCTAGGCCCTGTACAAAGGTGGTTTTGCCGCTGCCCAGGTTCCCTTCTAGAAGGATCACTAGGCCGGGAGGGGGGTTTATCCTGCTCCTGCCCTGGGGGTTGTGTTGCTGGCCTGAAGAGTCAAGGAGGCGAACGGCAGCCTGGGCTACCAGGGCCGCCAGCGATTGGGTGGCAGCGGCAGAGGGCAACACCAGAGGAGAAGCTTGTTGCCAAAGCTCTTCATCTCGTGCGCTCGCCATGGCTTACGGCTCCTTCGAGGGGTGCTCAGGGGTGGGGATCCCTGTCGAGAGATCAGGTGAGGGCCTCACTGGGCTTAGGTGAGCAGAAGCACGTCTTTGGGCGGTCAGCATCACGGCCAAGCCAGCTCCGATGAGCAACAGGCTCACTCCCTGGGCCACTCGCAAGGATCCCAGCATGAGGCTGTCGGTGCGCAGCCCCTCGATCCAGAAGCGTCCAAGGCTATACCCCAGCAGGTAGAGACCCAGGAGGCTACCAGGCGGAGGCTGACGCCGATAGCTCAAAAAGAGCAGGATCCCGAAGAGGCCCAAGTTCCAGAGGGACTCGTACAGAAAAGTGGGATGCACACGGGATCCGTCGGGGAGCTGTAGCTGGATCCACAGAGAACTATCCGGAGGCAAAACCTCTCCATAGGCCTCGTTGTTGAAGAAGTTGCCCCAGCGACCGATGCTCTGGCCAAGGCTGAGGGAAGGAACGATGCAATCGGCCAGCAGCCAGAAGTTCAGCCGCTGCCGGCGGGCAAATAGGTAAAGTGCCGCACTGCCCCCCAGCAAAGCGCCATGGATGGCCATCCCCCCCTGCCAGAGGGCCAGGACTTTCCACCAAGGGCCATCTCGATATCGCTCCCACTCAAAAGCCACGTAGTAAAAACGGGCAAGGGGCAGGGATCCCACCACCAGCCACAGCAGCAGATCAGACATGGAATTGGGGGGAAGACCGCGCCGTGCCGCCAGGTGGCGGGCCAGGAGCAAGCCCAGCACCATGGCTAAGCCGATCAGCAGGCCATACCAACGCAGGCTGAAGGGGCCCCAGGTGAACACAATTGGACCGGGGGATTGCAACACCAGGGTCATGAGCACGGCGGTATTCCTGAACTGGTCTTTCTAGCTCACTCTACCTATTCTGCGACCCTCACCCCCAGCCCCTCTCCCTAAGGGAGCAACCCTCACCCCCAGCCCCTCTCCCTAAGGGAGAGGGGAGCTGGGAACTGAGGCAAGGTGCGAGCTGACTGCAATTGGAGGGAGATACAGAGGAGAGGGATCCGCTGAGGGCAACAAGGCGACAATGTTAGAATGCAGGCTCGATTTTCCACCGCAACTCCTGGGGGAGGGTGCTGGCCATGACCCGAAGCAAAGCTGCTGCCGTGAACAATGGAGACGACTTGGACAAGTTGAAGTCGGAGAAACGCAAAGCTCTGGATCAAGTGTTGGGCCAGATCGAGCGCAATTTCGGCAAAGGGGCGATCATGCGCTTGGGAGATGCGGCCCAGATGCGGGTGGAGACCATACCCAGCGGCGCTATCACCCTCGACTTGGCCATGGGCGGTGGCTACCCCAAGGGGCGAATCATCGAAGTCTTCGGGCCGGAATCTTCTGGGAAAACCTCGGTTGCTCTGCACGCCATTGCCGAGGTGCAAAAACGAGGGGGAACAGCCGCCTTTGTGGATGCCGAGCACGCGCTGGATCCCACTTATGCAGCAGCTTTGGGGGTGGATATCCAGAATCTGCTCATCTCCCAGCCAGACACGGGGGAGGCAGCTTTGGAGATCGTCGATCAACTGGTGCGATCTGCTGCTGTGGACATTGTGGTGGTGGACTCGGTGGCAGCGCTGGTTCCCCGCGCCGAGATCGAGGGGGATATGGGAGATGCCCACATGGGACTACAGGCCCGCCTGATGAGCCAAGCACTGCGCAAGATTGCCGGCAACGTCAGCAAAACCGGATCAATTGTTCTGTTCCTTAACCAGTTGCGCTCCAAAATCGGCGGCATGGGCTACGGCCCCCAGGAAACCACCACCGGCGGCAATGCCCTCAAGTTCTATGCGTCGGTGCGGCTGGATATTCGCCGCGTGCAAACTCTAAAAAAAGGTGCTGAAGAATACGGGATCCGAGCGCGGGTCAAGGTGGTGAAAAACAAAGTTGCTCCCCCCTTCCGGCGGGCAGAATTTGACATCATCTTCGGCCAGGGCATCTCCAACATCGGCTGCATTGTCGATTTGGCTGAGGAGATGGGCATTCTCAAACGACGCGGTTCCTGGTACAGCTACAAAGAGGAGAATGTGGCCCAAGGGAGAGACAATCTGGTCGTTTACCTGAAAGAAAAGCCGGAGATCCTGGCGGAGGTGGAAGCGGCTGTGCGGGAAAAACTTTCTGCAGGGGTAACGGTTTCTGCCAGCCGACCGGGGGGGATGGAGGAGGGAGAGCAGGAAGAGGTTGAGGCCCCCATCTTTGCAGATGAGGAGTTGTGAAACGAGGGCGGCTCTTCAAGCTGTGTCTCTCAACTGGGCTCGCCGCTGGCGCAAAGCTTCGTAGAGCAGCAATCCCCCTGTCATGGCCACGTTGAGGGATTCGACGCCCTCGGCCATCGGGATCCGCACCTGGGCATCGGCCTGCTGGATGGTGGATGCCTTTAGGCCAGCCCCTTCGTTGCCCAAGAGAAAAAGGGTTGGCCGGGTGAGGTCGTGATCCCAATGGCAGGTGGCCAGAGGGGAGAGGGTGGCGGCCAAAACTTGGATCCCTTGGCGACGACAGGCCTGGATCCAGGTGGGCAGGTCGGGCAAGACTTGCGGCGGGCGGCGAAACCACTGGCCGGCGGAGGCCCGCAGGACTTTGGGGTTTTCCGGATCGACGCTGTCTGCGCTTAGCCAGAGGCCATCGGCTCCGGTGGCCGCCACGACGCGGATCAGGGATCCCAAATTACCTGGATCTTGCAGGGCTTCGACCACCAAGCCCAGGCGCAACGCCTCTGGGGGAGGGGAGGCGATTTGCCGGCTAACGGCCACAGCTACAACCCCTTCCGGAGACTCGGTGGTAGAGAGGGCCGCCATCACTTCTAGGCTGACGGCCTGCCGCCGCAGATGCTGGGGCAGGCTGGCCAACAACTGGGGATGACGCTCGGCCCAATCGAAGGTGTAGCAGACAGCTCGCAGAGGCCAGCCGACCCCCAGCGCCTCTTCGAGGAGGTGGGATCCCTCTATTAAGAAGGCGCCCTGTTCCCGCCGGCCTTTGCTGCGGTGCAACTGCCGCAACTGCCGGATCCAAGGGTTTTTTGGGCTGGTGAGGAGCTCAGAAGCCATGCGGAGGAAGAGGAGAGATGGAACGGGGAAGGCTTAATCGCAGCGGCGCAGCCGTTGGATAAAAAATCCATCCCGATCCTGGCGATGGGGCCAGATGAGCAGGGGATCCCCTTCGGCGGCCCAGTGGGGATGCCGGTTCAGAAAAGACTGGATGACCGCCTCGTTTTCAGCAGGATGCAGGGTGCAGGTGGCGTACACCAACAGTCCGCCCGGCTTGAGCCAACGGGCTGCCACCTGCAACAGCCGACCCTGCAGATGGGCCAGCTCCTGCACCTGATCGGGGGTTTGGCGCCAGCGGGCATCTGCATGGCGGTGCAGGGTTCCCAGGCCGGAGCAGGGAGCGTCCAGCAACACCCGGTCGGCGCTCTGCCAGGGGGGCAGGGGGGCAGGGGGTTCGGCAGCGGCGCTCAGGGATAACAGGTCGATGGCCAGGGGACGGATCGAGCGCAAGCCTAAGCGCTGCACATTTTCCTCTAGGCGCCGCAGGCGGTGGGGATGGCGATCCAGGGCCCAGATCTCGCCGCGATCCTGCATCTGCTCGGCCATGTGGGTGGTCTTGCCGCCGGGGGCGGCACAGCAGTCGATCACCCGTTCCCCTGGCTGGGGATCCAGCCAATGCACCACCTGCTGGGCGCTGGCATCCTGAACACTCCACCAGCCCTGGGCAAAGCCCGGCAGGGCCCTGATATCGCCGGCAGGCCGCCCTAGCCGCAGGGCGCCCGGCACCTCAGGGATGGGTGAGGCGGGGATCCCCACTTCTGCCAAGGCTTGAATGACTTTGTTCACATCTGCCCGCAGCGGGTTAACCCGCAGATCCAGGTGGGGCGCTCGGTTGAACCAGGCGCACAACTGCTCGGTCTCGGCTGGCCCCAGGCGCTCCCACCAGAGGCGCACCAGCCAGTCGGGAAAGCTGTGCCGGATCCCCAAGGCCTGAATCGGATCCGTGGGCAGCGTGTCCTGTAAGGGCTTGAGGGGATCCTTTTCGGCCCCATCCAACGCTTGCCGCTGGTAGGCACGCAAGATGCCGTTCACCACCCCTGTCAAGGATCCCAGGCCCACCTGGCGGGCCAATTCCACGCTGGTGTGGATGGCGGCGCTGGGGGGGATGTGATCCAGAAAAGCCAGTTGGTAAAGGCCAAGGTGCAGAATCAGCCGCAAGTCGGGCGGTTGCTGGTGGGCAGAGCGGCGGGCAAAGCAGTCGATCAGGGCATCGAGGGTGCGGCGACGGCGGGTAACGCCGTACACCAGCTCGCTGACCAGGTGCCGGTCGGCGGGGATCAGGCGGCTATGGGCCAACAGGTGCTCCAGCACCAGGTCGGCGTAGGCGTTTTGCCGCTCGATCTTCTGCAGAGCCAAGAGGGCCAGTTGACGCGCGTTCATGGTCGCCCCAAAGGTTTTCCTATCCGCTGCCCTTGTCCAGGATCCCCGCTGGGCGATACTGGAAAAGCTCTTCTCCAGGGATCCCATCATGCCTCACGCCAGTGTCTTTCTCGAGGTGATCCCCGCCATCGACCTTTTGCAGGGCCGCGCCGTGCGTCTTTACCAAGGCGATTACGCCCAGGCGGAACAGGTGGCCGCCGACCCCATCCAGCAGGCAGAAATCTGGGCTGCCCAAGGGGCGCCTCGCCTGCACGTGGTAGACCTGGACGGGGCCAAAAGCGGGGATCCGGTTAACTTGCCCATCATTGCAGACATCGTCCGCAAACTGGCCATCCCGGTGCAGGTGGGGGGCGGGATCCGATCTCTCGAACAGGCGCGGCAGTTGCTGGACTTGGGGGTAGATCGGGTGATCGTCGGCACTGTCGCTGTGGAGGATCCCAACACTCTAGAGGCGATGACTCAGGCCTTGCCAGGACGCATCTGGGTGGGGATTGACGCTCGCCAAGGGCAGGTGGCTACCCGCGGCTGGCTGAACACCACCCCCCTGCCGGCCACCGAACTGGTGCAACGGGTACAAGCTCAAGGGGCTGCCGGGATCATCTACACCGACATTGGCCGGGATGGCACCCTGGCCGGCCCCAACCTGGAGCAGTTGCGGCAGGTTCTGGCTGTTTCCCGCCTGCCGGTGATTGCCTCTGGGGGCATCGGCTCGCTGACGGACTTACTTGCCCTGCTGAGCTTGCCGGGTTTGGCCGGAGCCATTCTGGGCAAGGCCCTTTACTCAGGAGCCATCTCCCTGCCGGAGGCGTTGCGCGCCGTGGGGCCGGGCCGCTGGCAAGATCTGCCGCCAGAAACGGGATCCCGGTGGGCCTAGGAAGAAACAGCCCTGGCAAAATTTTTGCCATACTCTATGAAACCGACATGTAACTAAACAGCTTCTGGGAAACCAACTGGGAAGGAAGCTCTTCCCCAGACTGACTCTTGTCTAGGCGTTTATGGAAGTTCCCGCCCTTCGCCCCGCCGTTCAAGCCTTACAGCCGGAGTTGGTGGCCTGGCGCCGCCACTTGCATAAGTACCCAGAGCTGGGTTTCCAAGAGAAGCAAACTGCCGCCTACATCAGCCACCGCCTGAGAAGTTGGGGGATCCCGCACCAGACCGGCATCGCCCACACCGGCATTGTGGCCACCATCGCGGGAGAAGAGCCAGGGCCGGTTTTGGCGCTGCGGGCCGACATGGATGCCCTACCCATTCACGAGGCCAACGAAGTCGAATACCGTTCCGCCATCCCCAACGTTATGCACGCCTGCGGCCATGATGGCCACACGGCCATTGCCCTGGGCACCGCCAAGCTGCTGCAGCAGCAGCGCCAAAGCCTCAGAGGCACCGTCAAAGTCATTTTCCAGCCCGCTGAAGAAGGTCCCGGCGGAGCCAAGCCAATGGTGGAAGCGGGGGTGCTGAAGAACCCAGATGTAGAAGCCATCCTCGGCTTACACCTGTGGAACAACCGTCCTCTGGGCACCATTGGCGTCAAAAGTGGCCCCTCGATGGCCTTTGCCGATCGCTTTCAACTCGAGGTCATTGGACGGGGCGGCCATGCCGCTCTTCCCCAGCAGACGGTGGATGCGATTGTGGTCGGATCCCACATTGTGAGCGCTTTGCAGACCATCGTCTCCCGCAACGTGGATCCACTGCAGCCGGCGGTGGTGACGGTGGGCCGCTTCCGGGCCGGCGATACTTTCAACGTCATCGCTCCCAGGGCAGAGATTTGGGGCACCGTGCGCAGCTTTCAGCCGGAAGTGCGGGATTTGCTGGCAAGGCGTATTGAAGAAATCGTGGCCGGCATTTGCCAAGCCTACGGGGCCACCTACGAGTTCCAGTACGAGCGGGGCTATCCGGCGGTTCACAATGACCCTGCCATAGCAGCCCTGGTAGAACAAGCCGCCCGCCAGGTGTTTGGTTCAGAAGCCGCGATCGTTCCTGAGATGACCCTGGGCGGGGAAGATGTCTCGTTTTTCCTCAACGAAGTGCCCGGCTGCTACTTTTTCCTGGGATCCGCCAACCCTGCCAAAGGACTAGACTATCCCCATCACCATCCCCGCTTTGACTTTGATGAAGCTGCTCTCGGCATTGGCGTGGAGCTGTTCTTGCGCTGCATTGAAAACTACACCGGAAAGACTTTGGGCTGAGGGGAGCACTTCCCAGAAAAGCTATGGCCACTGGAATATAACTGACGAAGCCGCTCGCTACGTCAAGTCCTAGCTCCCCTCTCCCTCAGGGAGAGGGGCTGGGGGTGAGGGCCTCAGGGAGAGGGGCCGGGGGTGGTCGCGTGAGCGGCGCGGAG